>DYDC01000296.1:1483-3933 GCA_020718125.1 Methylacidiphilum sp.
GATGAGCGTTCATGGGTGGATTCTGTTCCAGTCAAGCGAATGGGGTCAAACGAATAGAAGGCGCAGAGCATTCGCTTGACCTCATTCGTTTGACATCCTCGCCTCCGGAATTCCCCTGCAACCATACTTTACATTTGGTAGAACCAGACGGAAACCCGCTTGCTTGCGCCGGCGGTCCCGCGATACATTCCGCCCGTGAAGTTGCGATTGGAGAACCTGCCCGCCTCGTTGCAGCAGCAACGCGACTGCCTGGCACGCTGCATTGAGGCCATGAACAAGGTGATGCCGCTGAAAGCGGTTTACCTCTTCGGCTCGCATACATCGGGCGAAGCGCGCCCCGACAGCGATGTGGACCTCTGCGTCGTGGCCGAGGGCGCCGAGGCCCAGCTCAAGGCCGCTCAGGCTTTCCGACGCGCGATGCGGCCCATCCGCCCAAAACCCGCTTTCACGCTGGTGCCCATCGCCCCGCAGCGGCTGGAAGAGAAGAAATCCTCGAAGGACTTCTTCTTTGCCTCCGTGCTGCGGGAAGGAGTGCTCCTTGCCACGGAAAACTGACGCCAGCAACCCGTCGGACTGGCTCTGGATGGCGCGCACCGACCTGGAACTGGTCCGTCCGGCCGCCGAGCGGCAGATCAGCTTCATCGCCTGCCGCAGCAAGCTCGCCGAAGTGGTCGAGAAAATGATGAAGGCGGAACTCATCCGCCTCGGCTGGCCCCTCGAACGAACCCACGACCTCGAACGACTGCTGGATGAACTGGTCGCGCGTAACTCCGACTTGGTGGTCGCCTTCGAGCCGCTCTGCGATGCGCTGGCCGACGCTTATTTCACGGATCGTTATCCCGGCTTCGACCTGGACGATCCCGACTGGCCCGCGCTGACCCAGCAGATGGAGGTCGTCACCAAGCTTCTGGAGACAATCGGCGCGCGGATCGCAGGAAAGTAGTCCTCACGCTCCGCGTGAGGATTGTTCTCGATAATCATCACGCGGAGCGTGATGACCACTTTGATGAACTCGCTGCCAGCCACAGTGCGGCGCCAAAGCTGATCAGATGAGCGTTCATGGGTGGATTCTGTTCCAGTCAAGCGAATGGGGTCAAACGAATAGAAGGCGCAGAGCATTCGCTTGACCTCATTCGTTTGACATCCTCGCCTCCGGAATTCCCCTGCAACCATACTTTACATTTGGTAGGACTAGACGGATACTACGCTGGCATGTATCCGAGACCCTTCTGGATTCAACGCGTCGAACAGGCTTGGCAGGAAGCGCCGATTACCTGGCTGTGCGGCGTCCGGCGCTCCGGCAAAACCACCCTCGCCAACGACCTCGGCGCGGACCGCATCCTCTACGTCAACTGTGACCTGCCGGCGGTCGAGGATGCGGTGCGCGACCCGCAGGTGTTCTACCGTTCCGTGGACAAGCCGGTGGTTGTGTTTGATGAAATCCACCAGCTCCGCGATCCGGCCCGGCTGCTGAAGATCGGCGCCGACGTGTTCCCGAAGCTGAGAATCCTCGCCACCGGTTCATCCACCCTCGCTGCCAGCCGCAAGTTCCGCGACACGCTGGCTGGCCGCAAACGCTTGGTGCATCTGGTGCCGGTGTTGTTCGACGAACTGCCGGATTTTGGCGGCGCACCGCTGGAACGACGGCTGTTGCACGGCGGGCTGCCTCCGGCGTTGCTGGCCGACGCCAAGAAAGCGGCGTTCTACCGCGAGTGGCTCGATTCGTTTTTCGCCCGCGACATCCAACGGCTCTTCGGCTTCCGCGACGTGAACCGCTTCAGCGCCTTCTTCGAATACGTCCTGCGCCAGAGCGGCGGCCAGTTCGAGATGGTCAAGGCCGCCACCGCCGTGGGCATCACGCGGCCCACGGTCGAGAGCCACCTGCGCGCGTTGGAGATCACCCATGCGGTGACGGTGGTGCGGCCCTTCCACGGCGGCGGCCAGCACGAGATCGTGAAGATGCCCAAGGTGTATGCTTTCGACACCGGCTTCGTGAGCTGGGCGCGCGGTTGGGAACCGCTCCGCCCCGACGACCACGGCCCGCTTTGGGAGCATCTGGTCCTCGAACACTTGCAGGCGCGCTTTCCCGATCAACCCATCCGCCACTGGCGCGACAAGTCTGGCAACGAAGTGGATTTCATCCTCACTCGCGGCCGCGACGAGGTGGACGCCGTCGAGTGCAAGTGGAATGCGAGCGCATTTGATGGTGCCGCCCTGCAAGTTCTCCGCAGCTACTACCCCAAAGGCCGCAACTACCTCCTGACCCCGTCGGCCAGTCCGGCTTACACGGTGCGTGACGGGAAGCTCGAAATCCGGGTCTGCGCGCCATCAAGGCTTCATCATCAACTCGCCGCCAGCCACAACGCGGTGCCAAAAGCGATCAGATGAGCGTTCATGATGCGGAAACCTGTGTTTGCGTGGCCAGAGTTCTACTCCGGCGCGCGGCGCAA
>DYDC01000297.1 GCA_020718125.1 Methylacidiphilum sp.
CCAGCGTTGAAACGCCGGGCTATTCTCGACCGTCCCTTTCGGGACTTGGCGCGTGTGTCAAGTTGCGCCCGTTTCCGCACGGGGCGATTCATTCCACTGGCTTTTTTTTCGGGCATCGTTATAATCCCGCCGCATGAAGTCCAACGACAACGTCATGCTCACGATTGACATCCCGGGCCTGAAGAAGCTTCGCAGCGGCAAGGTGCGCGAGATTTTCGACCTCGGCGACCGGCTGTTGTTCCTGGCCACCGACCGCATCTCGGCCTTCGACGTGATCATGCCGACCGGCATCCCGCAGAAGGGCCGCGTGCTCTGTTCCATCTCGAAGTTCTGGTTTGAGAAAACGGCGCACATCATTCCGAACCACGTCCTGGAGACCGAGTTCGAGCAGTTCCCGCCGCAACTCCAGCCGTATCGCCAGCAACTGGAAGGGCGCGCGATGATCGTCAAGAAGTGCGAGCCGTTGGCGGTGGAGTGCATCGTGCGAGGCTACCTCGCCGGATCGGGCCGGAAGGAATACAAGCAGAGCCAGACCGTGTGCGGCATCAAGCTGCCGGCCGGGTTGCGGGAGTCGTCGGAGTTGCCCGAACCGATCTTCACGCCGTCCACCAAGGCGCAGAGCGGCCACGACATCAATATCCCGTTCGAGGAGGCGGTGAGGATTTTGGGCCAGCCGCTGGCCGAGCGCGTGCGCGACGCGTCGCTGGCGGTCTATAAGTGGGCGCGCGCGTTCGCCCGCGAGCGCGGCATCATCATCGCGGACACGAAGTTTGAGTTCGGCACGCTGCCCGGTGGCGAGGTGATCCTGACTGACGAGGTGCTCACCCCCGACAGCTCCCGGTTCTGGCCGGCGGACCAATACAAGCCCGGCCTCAGCCAGCCGAGCTTCGACAAGCAGTTCGTGCGCGACTATCTGGAAACGCTCACGTGGGACAAGACGCCGCCCGGCCCGGAACTGCCGCCCAGGATCGTCGCGAAGACAAGCGAGAAGTATCTCGAAGCGTATCGGCGGCTGACCGGGGAGGAATTACTGCGCAATGCGTAACGCGTAAGGACGTGAGGCGGCACGTTACGCATTACGCATTAGCGTGTCATGCAGGCTCTCATAGACGAGTTCATCACCCACGTCGCGCTGGAGCGCGGGCAGGCGAAGAACACGCAGGAGACTTACCAGCGCCTGCTGACGCAGTTCACCGGCTGGCTGCAGAGCCGCGCGGTGGCCCGTTGGGGCGAGGTCACCGCCGACCACGTCACCGCCTACCTGCTGGCCGAGCGCAAACGCGAACGGGCCATCGGCACCATCCTGTTGGAGCTGGCGGCCATCCGCGTGTTCTTCCGGTTCCTCTACGCCAACCGCTACGTGCCGTCGAACGTGGCGGACACGATTGACCGGCCGAAGAAGTTCAAGGCGCTGCCAAAATCGCTGACGATGGCCGAGGTGGACAAGTTGCTGGAGCCACCGCCCACCGACGACCCGCGTGCGTTGCGCGACCACGCGATCATCGAGGTGATGTATGCCAGCGGCCTGCGCGTGTCGGAACTGGCCTCGATGCGGCTGGAGAACGTCAATTTCGACACCGGCTTCCTGCGGGTCATCGGCAAGGGCAACAAGGAGCGCATCGTGCCGATCGGCCGCGAGGCGCTGGAGCGGTTGCGGCTCTACCTCGACCGAGTGCGGCCCAAACTGGTGACGCCCCACACGCCCGCGACGTTGTTCCTGAGCGACCGCGGCCGCGCGTTGCAGCGGTCCCGCATCCGGCTGATCGTCAACCGCTGCGCCAAGCGCGCCGGCATCGCCAGGAGCGTCCACCCGCACATGCTGCGCCACAGTTTCGCCACGCATCTTCTGGAAAACGGCGCCGACTTGCGCGTCATCCAGGAAATGCTTGGCCATGCCGACATCTCCACAACGCAGGTCTATACCCGCGTGGACAGCCAGCGCCTGAAGGACGTGCACTACAAATTTCATCCGCGGGCGAAGTAGGGCCAGGCGCTGTCTGAGTGCCGCCCGCACCGCGCTCGTCGCGAGCGACCGCGCAGCCGTGGCCGTCACGCAGGCCAAACCCGCCGCCACCGCTGCGCCCGGGCCGCAGGGCGCGCTGCCGCGTGGCAAGATCGGCAGCATGGAGATCAGCCGCATCCTCCTCGGCGGCAACCTGCTCACCCACTTCACCCACAGCCGCGAGATGAGATGCGTCTATGCGCGGACGCGCCACTACAACACCGACGAGAAGATCCTCGAGACCCTCGCGGTCGCCGAGCAGAACGGCATCAACACGCTGGTCATCCATACCGTGCCCGCCGCGCAACGCCTTCAAGCATGTCTTCGAGAACGGCGCGGACTTCTCGCTCACCGGCATGTTCGACTTCGAGATCGCCGAGGACGTGAAGATCGCCACCGAAGTGCTGGCCGGCATCAAACAGCGCGCCCGCCCGTGGCGCGGCTAGCCATGACTGTCGCGAATTTGTTCGCAAGAGCTATCCGTTTCCAGCTATGAGATTGGCGTCACATGGGCCGCTCAACCTCGCTGGCAATTGCTGAAACCGTGGAAATGGACAAGGTTCAGGCTGTGTCCGCCACGTTCTACACGCTTGGTTACGAACAGACAGAACCCGAAACGTTCGTGCGGCTGCTGCGCAAGCACCGCGTCGAGGTTCTTGTGGACATCCGCGAGATTCCGCTGAGCCGGAAGAAGGGGTTCTCAAAAAACCAATTGCGCGAGTTGCTAGCCGAAGAGGGCATAGACTACGTGCATATCCAGCGGCTGGGTTCACCCAAGGACGTCAGACATCGCTTGCATGAGACAGGCTCGTGGTGGGAATTCGTGAAGGCATACCAGAAGGTCTTGGTGAATCGCACGGTGGAACTGGATAGCGTCATTGAACTGGCCAAAGAGCGCCGCATCTGCCTGCTATGCGTGGAGCGAAGGCCGGAAGATTGCCACCGCAGCATGGTCGCGAGGGAGATTGAGCGACGTTCCAATGGGTCGGCCCTCCAAGTCCAGCATATCCTCTACTGATGCCACCGACACAACGCACCCGCATTCGCCTGCTGGTCACTGTCAAGGCTTACCCTTCCGTCAGCACGAAATACAACGAGTTGGTTTGCTGTGCGGGCATCACCGAGAACAGACAGTGGGTGCGGTTGTATCCGGTGCCCTATCGGGATTTGCCCGGCCATAAACAGTTCCAGAAGTATGACATCATCGAGATAGACGCGGAGCGACGGGAACCGCACAAGGACAACCGCCCCGAGAGCTGGCGCCCTCTGCTGGACACCGTCAAGTTCGTCGGTCACATCGAAACCAACAAAGGCAATTGGGATGCGCGGCTGCAATGGATCAAACCGACCCTGCTTCGCGGCTTTGCCGAGCTGCTGGAAAAGCAAGCGAGCGAGGACAAATCCCTCGGTGCCTTTCGCCCGAACAAAATCCTTGGCGTCCAAGTGGTCAAGAACGCGAGGAACTGGACCGATGCCAAGGTCAACGCCATCAACCAACAAGACTTTTTCTCGGCCAAGGAGCCTTTGGAGAAGGTGCCTTATCGCTTCCGGCTCGGTTTTGAGGACGAGAACGGGGGCGAGCATTGGCTGTCGGTGATTGATTGGGAATTCTTCCAACTCTGGCGCAAAGAGCGAGACCGTTTGGGTAACGGAGAGAAGGCAGCGGAGCGGGTTCGGCAAAAACTGGAGCAGGTTTCGGCCGCTGACAAAGACCTCATCCTTTTCTGCGGCAATCTCGCGAATCCCGCCATGCGCAAGAGCTTCATGATCCTCGGCTGTTGCTGGCCGAAGAAAAGCGCGCAGCAGACGTTGCTGTAAGAGTCGTTCCGCCGCGTTCGACGTTGCCGAGGGCCCACCATCCGCGCTACACTCCGCCGCGTTGCAGTTGGAGAGAATGATTATCGAGTAACCA
>DYDC01000298.1 GCA_020718125.1 Methylacidiphilum sp.
GAGAATAGCCCGGCGTTTCAACGCTGGGTGGGCTGGCAACAAGGGACAAGCCCCGGCAGGGGCGGCAGAATCCGACTCGTGCAACGCGGCCTTCTGTCGTCCCTACGGGACTCTGCCATCACGGGCGGCGTTCCCGGCACTAAAGTGCCGGGCTATTCTCGTCCGTCCCTCTGGGACTTGGTCGTGGCGCGTGTGTCAAGTTGCGCCCGCTGCTACGAACCCGCGCAGAACATTGTTGACCGCCGGTGAGGCTCCGCTATCCTCGCGCGCCATGATTCCAGAAGAGCTTCGCTCCCAAGCTGCCGCCAAACTCAACGCCGTCCGCGCGCAGGTCCCCAAACTCACCGCCACCATCGGCTTTGATGGGTTCGTGGACGAAATCCTGCGACTCGTGCACGAGCGCAAGTCGCTCACGGAATACACCACCGTCCCGACCATCGCGGCGCTTGCGCAGCGGCTCGCCAACGCCGCCGGCAAGAGCACCAACATCGAAATGGTCGTCGAGCGCGTGAAGCTCGGCGGCAACGGCCCGATCATGGGCAACGCCCTCTGCGCCTTCGGCCTGAAGCTCAACTACATCGGCTGCCTCGGCTATCCGACGGTGCATCCGGTCTTCCGCGAGCTGGCCGCGCGCGCGAACGTCATCTCCATCTGTGAACCCGGCCACACCGACGCGCTCGAGTTCGAGGACGGCAAGGTGATGATGGGCAAGCACCAGACGTTGCGCGACGTGAACTGGGCGAACATCTCCAAGCGCGTCGGCGTGCCGAGGCTCAAGAAGCTTTTCACCGGCAGCCAGCTCGTCGGCTTCGTGAACTGGACGATGCTCACCCAGACCAGCGAGATCTGGAAGCAGATGCTCTCGAAGGTCATCCCGAAGGCCGAGCCGAAGCACAAGGCGGTGGCGTTCTTCGACCTCGCCGACCCGGAGAAACGCACGCTCGAAGACCGGCGCGAGGCGCTGGAGTTGATCGTCAAGTTCGGCCGCTTCTACCGGGTCACCCTCGGCCTCAACCAGAAGGAGGCGTTCGAAATGGCGAAGGTGCTCGGCGTCAGCGTGGCCGATGAATCGCGCGCCTCCGTGCGGGAACTCGCGGAGAAGATTTTCGCCGCGCTCAAGATCGAGCGGCTGGTGGTGCACCCCACCGCCTACGCCATCGCGGTGGACGCGGACGGCTCGGCGCTCGTGGACGGGCCGTTCTGCGAGAAACCGCTCATCACCACCGGCGCGGGCGACCACTTCAACGCCGGCTTCTGCCTCGGCAACCTGCTCGGCCTCGACAAGGGGACCGCCCTGCTGATCGGCGTCAGCACCAGCGGTTTCTATGTCCGCACGGGCAAGAGTCCGAGCGTTGCCGACATCATCAAGTTCCTGAAGAACTGGCCGGCGAAGTAACTGTCGGCGGCAAGTAGCTGGGAAGGGCGGCATTCCTGTCGCCCAAATTGATTTTCAATAATTCGGCGACAGGAATGCCGCCGCTCCCAGCTAGTTGTTCCCAGCTATCGGCCTTCCGCCAGCCATGCCGCTGTGACGGCCTCATACGTCGCGTCCGCGTCGGCGTTGATCCACTTCTTGTCGGGATGCTGGCGGAACCACGCCACCGACTCGCGGATGCCTTCGCGGAACGGCTTGCGGCACACAAACTCCGGCACGAACCGCTTGATCTTCGCGTTGTCGAAGACACCGGGACGCGCCTTGTCGCCCTTCAGCGGACCGATGAGCTTTGGGAAGCGCTCGCAAATCCACTCCGTCGGAATCCTGAGCGCCCGCGGCGACGCGACGCCGAGAGCGGCGGCGGTCTCGGCGACGATCTGGTTCCACGTCAACGCCTCGTCGCTGGTGATGTGAAACGCCTCGCCGATGGCGCGTTCGTTGCCCGCCAATCCCGCCAGCCCGACCGCGAAGTCGCTCGTCGCCGTGAGCGTCCACGGGTTTTCGCCGTCGTCGGGGACGAATACCGGCCTGCCTGACTCCAGCCGTGCCGCGAACGTGTAGCCCGCGCTGGAGACGACGTTGGGGAACCATCGCGGTCCATAGGTGTGCGACGGGCGCACGATGGTCAGAGGGAAGCGCGTTCGCGCAGCCTGGTCGCGCAGCCAGTCCTCGCATTGGTGTTTCTTCCGCGCGTAATCCCAGAACGCGTTGCCCAGCGGCGTTTCCTCCGTGATCGGCAGGCGCGGCGGCGGCTTCACATAAGCCGCGGCGGTGCTGATGAAGATGTATTGGCGGATGTCATTGCCGAACACGGCATGGTCGGTCTGCACATCGGCCGGCTCGTAGCCGATGAAGTTCATCACCACGTCGGGCTTCACGCCGGCGAGCGCCGCGCGCATTGCCGCCGCGTCTTTGCGGTCGGCGACCACGGCGCGATAGGCGGGCGGCGCCTCGGAGCGGCCGCGGGTGAGGACGATGATCTCGTGGCCGCGCCGATGGAGCAGCGCCGCGGTGTCAGTCGAAAGGTTGCCCGTGCCGCCGATGAAGAGGATTCTCATGATGAACGCGCGGCCACTCTACCCAACCGGCACGGTGCGGACAAGCCGCCGCGAGCCGCATGTGCCCCTGTTCGCCTGGCAATGCGCGGTTGACGCGCTCTGACCGCCGCACTTGAGCCCGCGCGCCATGAAACATCCCGCCACATTTGTCGGGGCCGTCGCGCTGGCATTGATCGTTGCCGGTTGCTCGACTGTGACGGAAACGGGCCGCAAGCAGGTGTTGCTCCTCAATTCCGCGGAAGAAATGAAGCTGGGCATGACGGAGTTCGACAAGCTGAAGACCTCCACGCCGATCTAGCGTGATCCCGCCGGCAACGCCATGGTGCAGCGCGTGGGCAAGAGGATTTCCGCGGTGGCGCAACTGCCCGATGCACAGTGGGAGTTCGTCCTCTTTGATGACCCCAAGACCGCCAACGCGTTCTGTCTGCCGGGCGGCAAAGTGGGCGTCTATACGGGCCTGTTGCCGATCTGCCAGGGCGACGGCGGCATGGCGGCGGTGGTGGGCCACGCGGTGGCGCACGCGGTGGCGCGCCACGGCGCGGAGCGGGTCTCCGAGGGTTTGATCGTGGAGATGGGTGGACAGTTCTTGGGCGAGGCGATGAAGGCCAGGCCGGAGATGACTCAGAAGATTGTGATGCAAAGCTATGGCATCGGCAGCCAGGTGGGCGTGCAGTTGCCGCACTCGCGCAAACAGGAACTGGAAGCCGACCATCTCGGCCTGCTCTACATGGCCCGCGCCGGCTACAACCCGCAGGAGGCGGTCGAGTTTTGGAAACGCTTCAGCGGGGCGCACGCGCCGCAGACCGGGCTGATTGGCAAGGTCAACGCCTACCTCAGCACGCACCCGGTGGATGCCGACCGCATCGCCCGGCTTGAGCGGTTGATGCCGAAGGCCCAGGAGGAATACCGCAATGCCGGCGACCGCTGACACCCAACACGACGCCTTTTCCCGGCAAACAAAAAGAGCGCCCCGCTTGCGCGGGACGCTCTTTTGTTTCGGAACGAAAATGTTCCGCAGTCGGCTTAGCGCCGGCCGCCGCGATCGAAGTCGCGGCGACCGCCACCGCCACCTCCACCGCCACGACCGCCGCCGAAACCGCTGGAGGCCGGCGAGGATGGGGGGGGGCAGTTCGTCGCGGCTTTTCAGCGGCAGGACGATTTTCTCGATGGGGATGGTGTGGAGATCGGGCTGGGATTGGAAGCGGCAGCGCATGGTGAATGTTACGGATTCAGACACGCAATCCACGAACACATTCAACGGCAAGCAAAACATTCGCGCTGACTCATCATCACCAAACCCCACGCCAGCGCACTCGTCCCGCGTTTAACGCCAACCACTACCTACTACTACGTGCGGGAGAGCACGGGAAGATTTCTTTCGTCCCTGACGGGACTTCATGGATTTGCCTTGGAT
>DYDC01000299.1 GCA_020718125.1 Methylacidiphilum sp.
CGAGGACCGCTGTCGGCTGCGCGACCCCAACGGGGCCAGTGCGCTGGCGTTGCCGCGGACGGCGCTGTTGGCGCTGGTAATACCAGAGAAGCGTCCCGCTCCTGAACTCTTTGCCACCGTGATCGCCCATCCCGACCATGGCCTTCAATCGCTCCGTTCCAGATGATTACCACTCAGAACCCGGAAGTTCTGAGCCTTAACCGGGTGGCGTGCTTCCTCCGCTCGCGCCGGTTGTTGACACGGTTGCGGGAGCTTTCGTAGAGTGCGTGTGCCGCACGGCAGGTATGGGAATCTACCAATTGATCATCGAGAGTGGACAGCGCGCAGGCCAGTGCGTGCAGCCACCCGGCGGGAACTACACCATCGGCCGGGACACGGGCAACGACCTGCAGTTGGTGGAGGATGGCGTGTCGGGGCGGCATTGCGAACTGCGGGTGACGCGCGCGGGGGTGATGGTCCGCGACAGTCGCTCGACCAACGGGGTGTATGTAAACAGCCAGCGCGTGGAAGAGGTGCGGTTGCACCGGGACGACGTGATCGAACTGGGCGGGGCGCGGTTGCGGTTCGAATTTCTGGTGGCTGTGCCCGGCGAATACCGGCGGCGGACGCCGCTGTTCTGGATCAGTGTGGCGCTGGTGGCGGCGACGTTTGCGGTGGAGTTTTGCGCCATGGGGATAGCGGTATGGACGCGGCGTCACCGGATCACTCCGGAGGAGTCGGCGGCGATCCTGCGATGCTTTCCACCGGTGCCGGCCGATGCGCTGCCGGACGCGCTGTTGCCCCGCTCAAAAACCAATGTGACTACAGACGCAGGCCCTGCCGGCCTTCTCTTGCCGGTGCTCGCGCCGCCGGCGATACCCGGCCCGCCGGGAATGTCCGCCCCGCCAACCTCAACTCCAGGAGTCCGCTGATGGCCATTACATTGTTGATTGTGGGCGGTGACCGCCGGGTCGTTGATGAGACGCTCGCGGAGTTTTCGGCGCCGCCGCTGGCGGGTCAATGTCAGGCGTTGGGGGCGACGTCGTTGGAGGAGGCGTTGGGGGTGCTGGAGGCGCGGCAGGTGGATGTGTTGGTGACGGATTTGGATGTGGGCGGGACCGATGGGACGCAGCTCGCGGTCTATGCGCGGAGCCGGTTCCCGAGTTTGAAAGTGGTTTTCGCTTGTGCGGCGCCGTCGGCGGAGATCGAGGTGCGCGTGCAGGAGGGCGGCGCGGTGGGGTTGTTGCCGAGGCCGGTGTCGGCGATGGCGATTGCGAAGTTGCTGGGGCTGGCATTGGCTGCGCAGCCGCAGGCGGTCGGGCCGCGTGTGGCGACGGCGAAGCCGGCAGTGGCTGCGCAGCCGAAAGCGGTGGCTGTGATGGCGAAGCCAGCGGTGGCTGCGCAGCCGAAAGCGGTGGCTGTGATGGCGAAGCCAGCGGTGGCTGTGGCGGCAAAACCGTCGGCGACGGCGGTGGCAGCGAAGGTGGCTGTGAAGGCGGTGGTTTCAACGCCGCCGCAGGCGGACGTTGTCGCACAGCCGTCGTCCAGGCCGGTTGCGACACCTGCGCCCGCGGCGGCGACGCCTGTGCCGCGTCCGGCAATGGCGGTTGCTAGGGCGACAGCGGCGGACGTTGTGGCGAAGCCGGCGGTGCCGGCGGTCGCGGCTCTGAAGGCTGTGGCGGAAGCCGCGCCGGGGCCGCAAGTGGAGCAGTCGTCGGCGGTTGTCACGCCCGCAGTGTCAAAGGTGGCTGCGAAGACGCCGACGGTGGCGGCTGTCGCGGCGAAGGTGGCGCCGGTCGTCGCAGTGGCCAAGGCGGTGAAGGCGGAGCTTGTGGCTGGGCCGCCAGTGGTGGCAGCGAAGGTGGCGGAGATGGCAAGCAAGTTGGAGCGGTTTTCGGTGGTGGAGATCCTGGAGTTGATGCTGGAGAACCACCGGCAGGGGCGGCTGGCGATCCAGCGCGGGGAGCAGGAGGGTGTGTTGTGGGTCGAGGATGAGAAGGTCGTTCACGCGGAGTGCCCGCCGCAGTCGGGGCGCGACGCGGTGATGGAGGTGTTGAAGTTCGGCTACGGGCTGATCTCGATCGAAGATGCGGCCGTGCCGGACCAGCGGACGATGGCGATGCCATTGAAGGAAGCGTTGGCGGAGGCGCAACGGCAGAAGGAGTTGGCGGCGCAGCACGCGGCGCGGGCCGGCACGAACCTGATTGGCCGGCTGGTGGGGCCTTATGTGATCAAACAGCAGCTTGGGGAGGGGGCATGGGGCAAGATTTACGAAGGCGCGCAGGAGGCGGTCAACCGTTCGGTGACGATCAAGGTGCTGGACCCGGAGCTTGCGCGCGACGCGACGCGCGGGGCGCAGTTTGTGGCGCTGGCGAGCCAGCTGGCGAACCTGCGGTTCAGCAACCTGATCGCGGTTTATGAAGCGGACCAGTCGGGCGAGATTTCCTACTACGCGCGGGAGTATATCGAGGGGCGCAGCCTGGCCGAGTTGCTCGCGTCGGGCGAGAAGCTGAGTCCCGAGCACGTGTTGCGCGTCGCGGCGGGCGTGGCGCTGGCGTTGATGTATCTGACGCAGCACCGGATTCCGTTCGGGCCGCTGCCGGACAAGAACATCATGGTCGAGACGCGCACGGGCGACGGCAAGGTGGGCGGGTTCTCGTTCATAGACGGGTCCACGGGGCCGTTGGGCCGCATGGCCGCGGACGAGATGCCGCGGGTGGCCCAGGTGCTTTGGCAGACGCTCGACCATACGGCGCCGCAGGCCGACCTGGTGTATGCGTTTTTGTCGCGGGTGATCGGGCAGGGCCAGCCGTTTGCGACCGTGGAGCAGTTGATCGCGGAGGCGGACCGGCTGGAGAATTCGTTTCACACGCCGACGGTGAAGCTGAAGCCCGCCGCGCCAAAACCGGCGGCACTCGTGCCGCCGAAGAAGGCGTTGTTGGAGCGCATCGGCAAGCAGAACCTCGTGTATGTCGGCGCGGGTGTCGGGGCGTTGGCACTGATCGTGTGCGGGCATCTCGTTTTCAAGATGATCACCAAACCGCCGCCGGTGGATGTGGAAATGTTCCTGCAGGTGCCGGCCGGGGAGTTCATCTACCAGAATGGTGACAAGGCCACGACCCGGCAGTTCTGGATCAGCAAATACGAGGTCACGATCCAGCAATACCGGAAGTTCTGGGGCGAGGTGCAGGTCAAGAGTGACAAGGACTATCGGCATCCCAACCAGCCGAATGGCAAAGACGGCACGCACACACCGAGGGACTGGGGATTCATCGTTGTGGCGGCCGAGGCGGGCCAGCCGTTCATGGACCAGCAGAAGATCAACGAGGACTGCCCGGTTTTCTACGTGGACTACTATGACGCCTACGCCTACGCGAAGTGGGCGGGCGGCCGGCTGCCGACCGAGCAGGAGTGGGAGAAGGCCGCGCGCGGGACGGACGGGCGGCTTTATCCTTGGGGCAGCACCAACGACCCGAAGCGGACCAACAGTGGGGCCGACTACAATCAAAAAGACACAGGCGGCATAGACGGGTTTTACCAATGGGCGCCGGTCAACGCGCACGCCGACAAGGACCGTGGCGACGTGAGTCCCTATGGCGTTTGTGACATGGCGGGCAACGTGGCCGAGTGGACGGACACGTTTGTTCCCTCCAAAGGCAATCCCAAGGTCCATGCGCCCGTCGTCCGCGGCGGTTCGTGGGCCGACGCCGAGGTGCGTGTGACGCAACGGGCGTTCAATTTGCCGGCGGACAAGCCGCAGCTCCACGTGGGTTTTCGCATCGTGATGGACCGGGAACCGCCGCCGGCGGCCAAATGACACTGACGCCAGGGGGCCTGCAGGCTCCTGTATCACCCAGGCGTCCGCCCGGCGGGCATCCTTGACTTCCCACGGCACGTCGGGCGCAACTTGACACA
>DYDC01000300.1 GCA_020718125.1 Methylacidiphilum sp.
GTTTCCCGCATTTGTGGCTGGCTTCTTTCATCCAGTTCTTCTTTGCTTTCTTCATTGGTGGTTCCTTTCGTTGGTTTTCATTCTCACCGTGGATGCTCTCGCGTCCCCAGCGAGGAACCCACCGCCAATGTTCAACTACGACCGGGCCACACCGTAGCCGGGGGTCGAGTCTGCGAGACCCCCGGTTTGTTCCCAAATCCCCGGGCACCCTGAAAGGGCGCAAGAAATACAATCCTGCATCGCCCAAACGGCCCGTTCTGGCACCCCTTGCGTGGTGCATTGTCGGCGATGCCTGCCGGGGGTCTCGCCAACTCGATCCCCGGCTATTCTCTGGCAACCCTTCGGGTTGCCACAGACACTCCTACGGAAAACAGCGAAGACCCCTCGCCGCTCAGGTTGGCCAACCCAAGGCATGGGGGCAGTGCGCGGATGCGCCCCGCTCGAAGCCGCCCTCAAATCGACTCTTGACTCTCAACAACAAGCCGCCTAAACAACCGATGCACCACCGCTAGCTTCAACTATCGGCGGGACATATCGGATTTCGGACCATGGCCCCCCCTCATTCCAATTCGGTCTTCATGCCGCAGGACCCGGTTTATCCAGCCCCGGTCGCCAACTGGGTAAGACGCGGAGCGTTCATGTCATTGCTTCGCTCCTTCATCACCCGCCTCCGCTCGCCGGATCAGGCGGGTTCCTTCCTGGTCTGGCACACCCTGATCCAGGGCATCTGCCTGGCGCTGCTTATTGCTCGTTATCCCCTGGCCGCCGAAGATGTTGAAGCCCCCATTTGGGCGTGTCTTCAAACCGTGATCTACGGCTTGGTTTACACCGCGTTGCTCGTCGCGCCTCTGGCGTTGCTCCTATGCTGCCGCCGTCCCGGACCTGCAGGCTGGGTGCTCCAGTTTTCCGCCGGGCTTGCCGGGTTCATCGGGATGGCCACTCTTATCACCGACTTCATTGTCTGGCGCACCTTTGACCATCACATCAACGCTTACGTCGTCAATCTGGTTTTGACGCCGGGCGGTCTCGACTCCATGGGAGCCACCACCACCACCTGGATCAGCACCTCAAAGATCGCCATCGGAATCGCCGTTGCCGCCGCCGCCCAAGTCAAGCTGGCAGGACGCCTCGCTGCCCGCGGACCGGCGCTTCGCGCCACCGCTGGCCGGCTGCTGGTGCTGTTGACGCTCGCCTTCACCATCGCCCTCGGCGACAGCGTCGTCGCCTACTACGCCCGCTTCACCGCCCGCCTCTCCTTCCTCCAGACCTCCGCCTTGCTGCCGTTCCGTGTGCCGCTCACCTGCAAATCCTTGCTCGTCAAGTGCGGCATCCACCGGGTCAATCCGGATGTCGTCTTCAATCTGAACCGGCCGGTGATCTGCCCGCACACTGCGGCGGCGACTCCGATCAAACGCAAGCTCAACGTCATCATCCTGGTCGCCGAGTCCTTCCGCTTCGACCTGTTCAGCCCGCAGACGACTCCCAACCTCGATCAATTCGGCCGCACCGCCACCGTTTACGACCGGCATTACACCGGCGGCAACCGCACCCGGATGGCCCTCTTCGCGATGTTTTATGGACTTCCCCCGCCCCTCTGGTTCCCGTTTCAGACTCAAAAAATCCGCCCCCTCTTGATGCAGCGTCTCGACGACGCCGGCTATCAGTTCGACATCCGCACCTCGCAAAGTTTCACCTACCCGGAACTCCTCGACACCTGTTTCTACAAGATCGCCCCTTCGTGCCTGACCGAACTCAAAGACAAGGCGATCCCGAGCTGGCGACGCGACGAGATGAATACCGACCAGATGATCGCCTTCTACAAGAACCGCGACAAGAGCCGCCCCTTCTGTCAGTTCATGTTCTACGAATCCACCCACGCTCCCTACAACTTCCCCGAAGACCGCGCGCTCCGTCAGGACTACCTTCAAGACGTTGATTTCAACAACCTCGCCACCCAGATCAGCAAGCGCGACTTGATCTACGCCCGCTATGTCAATGCGGCCCACCACATAGACCGCGAAGTCGGCCGCCTCATCCAATGCCTGAAAGCGGAGGGACTCCTCGACGACACCATCCTCATCTTCACCGGCGACCACGGCGAGGAGTTTTTTGAATCCGGCCACTGGGGTCATGGCCATGAAGATGTATTCCCCTCCTGGCAGGTCCTCGTCCCGTTCATTGTCCACGTCCCCGGCCAGAAACCGGGCCGTTGGGCGGGCCGCACCTCGCACATGCAGGTTCCCGCGACCCTCCTCGCCAGCCTTGGGTCGGAACAGGACTGGCGCCAATACGCCAGCGCCGGCCCCCTGCAGACCACGGAAATGCCCTGGCTCATCTTCGGCAATTACGATCGCGCCGGAGTCCAGGACGAGACCCGGCTCGTCAGCTTCCCGTTTACCGGCGTTGATTACTTCCACTACTCCTGCTACCGGATCAGCGACAATCATCGCCTCCCCCGATCCGAGCAGACCCAGGCCGTCAACGACATCAAACCGGGCATTGAGTGGATGAAGAACGAAGTGCTTCGCTTTCAGAAAAACAAAGCCCGATCCGAGTAATCCCTCTCGCCTGCCCCGCTAGTTCAGCTTTACAAGCGCGGCAGGGTTTATCCCGCAAACACGTCCACCAACTCCGTGATGGCAATCCAGCCAAAGAGCGCCAGCGCGACGACGAGCGCGACGTTGCGGGTCGCGTCGTTGCGCAGCGGGCCGATCCAGTCGCGGCGGTTGTCAAGGTAAAGCAGCAGCGCGGCCATGAACGGCATGAAGAACGCCCCGATGACCGTGAAGAGCATCACCATCGCCACCGGCTTCTCCGCAAACAGCAGCACCAGCGGCGGGCCGGCGAGAAAAAACAGGTAGCCGCGATAGGCGCGCGTGGTTTTCAGGTCAACATCGCGCGCGGCCGTGGCGCGGGAGCGGCGCGCCATGAAGTCGGCGAAGAGATACGGCACGCCCTGCCACACCGCAAGCATCACGCCGAAGACCGCGCACCAGAAGCCGGTGAGGAACGCCCAGCGTCCCGCCGGCCCCAGCAGCGCCTCCAACCGCGACGCGACCTCCAGCGCCATGCCGCTGCCCCGCGTGATCGCCGCGTTGCAGCCCGCGGCAACCACCGTCAGCGCGAGCGCGAAGATGAGCGTCACCGCATACGCCAGCAACAGGTCCGCGCGCACGGCGCGCTGGCAGCCGGCGCCGTTCCACACGTTCCCGCGAATCCAGTAGCCGTAGCAGAGCATCGTCATGCTGCCACCGATCCCGCCGAAGATGCCGACCACCGATTTGCCCGAAGCCGGCGGCAGCGCGGGCCGCGCGAGATGCCGCAGCAACTCCCCGACATGCGGCTTCACCAACACCGCGCAGACCAGCACCGTCAGCACCATCACGCCGACGAGCGCCTTCATGACCCGCTCGAAGAACGTGAACCCGCCCGCGAGCGCAAGCGCCGCCGCGACCGCGGAATGCACGATGCCCCACACCCACACGGGCCATTGCGGAAACAGCGAGTGCCCGGCGAGACCGCACGCGTTCGTGAGCGAGCCGCCGACGAAGAACGTCCAGAGCGGCAGGTAGAGGAAACAGTAGCCGCTCACCCAACGCGGCAGCCGTTGCGCGCAGGCCTCGATGATCGTGCTGCCAGTGGCGAGTTGCCAGCGGGCCACGCCTTCGTTGAGGACAAACTTCAACGCCACGCACGCCAGCAGCGCCCACGCGAGCCGCGTTCCGAACGCCGCTCCCGTGACCGTCGCCGCGATCACATCGCCCGCGCCGATGCCCGCCGCCGCCACGACCAACCCCTGCCCGAGGGCCTTGAGCGGCGAGAGGATGGAGAGGTGCAATGGGGGTCAGGTCTCAACATTAGACATTTCCTTCATCACTTCCGCCATCGCC
>DYDC01000301.1 GCA_020718125.1 Methylacidiphilum sp.
CTGAGCCATCCCACGCCGTCGCGCCTCCAGCCCCAACGCCGCCCGCCGTCCGCGCGTCACAAGAAAATCCCTTACCGCTTCGCGTCCCCGCTCACCGCTGAAAGCAGGAAGCTGATAGCGGATTCCAGAAAGCTTGCCGCGTTCCGTTCTCCGCCATACACTGCGCGCCACGATGTTCACGGAGATAAAGGAGCCGCTACGACAGTCTTATCGGGACGAGAAGCGCCGGTGGCTAGTCGGCTTCAGCGGCGGCAAGGATCCAGCGGTCGTTGCGTCGCTGCTGAACAGAACTGGTCGCAACATTTCCGAATTCCAGACGGTGGCGAGGCTGCGGGAG
This sequence comes from Methylacidiphilum sp., assembly GCA_020718125.1. GTDB lineage: Bacteria > Verrucomicrobiota > Verrucomicrobiia > CAIQCK01 > CAIQCK01 > JACRKA01. The sequence goes on from DYDC01000301.1 coordinate 338, forward strand.
GCGCAGCTACCGAAGCTGCTGTCGGGCGGATTGCGGGTGAGCACCTAACGGAATGCTTTGATGCCCAAACGTCGCCTCAATGTTTCTCTTCCAACCGAAGACGCGATGCACGTGACACGGTTAAGCATCGGGAAGGATCGGTTAGTGTATGTCATCAAGGCGAACAAGAAACTCAAGTATGGAAACAAGCGGTCGAAGATCGCCTATATCGGCACAACGAAGAAAGGGCTTTCACGAATCGCCTCCAGCGTCGCTTACCGTGCCAACAAAATTCTCAATCTCCACGGGGTCCGGAGCTTCACTGTCGCGATCGTCACAGGCCGGAAACGCAAGCATGTGCGGACATGGTTTCGTTTGGAGCGCGCGCTCTTGGTCAAGTTTCGCGAGACGTTTGGTGAGGTGCCCATCTGCAACGCGAAAGGTAAGAAAATGAAACCGCGATGTCAGCCGTGGTCGTATTGACCTGTTGAAAGGCACCTATCAGAACCGGGCCCGGCAGGTCGTTGTGCTGGTTCGGCTCGACTTCGGCGGCCAGCCACATAGGAATCCCGACGGGGTTGAAGTGCCAAGTCCCCACCTGCATGTTTATCGCGATGGTTACGGCGACAAGTGGGCGGATCCGGTGCCTATGAACGAGTTCCCGAACATGGCGGATTTGTGGCTGACGCTGGAAGATTTCATGCGCTACTGCAACATCACCGAACCGCCGAACATTCGGAGAGGGCTGTGGGGCTGGTCGAAGAGGTGACGACGTATGCACTGCAACATCACCGAACCGCCGAACATTCGGAGAGGGCTGTTTCCATGATTGAGGAAGTCCGAGGCTTGATGGATCAGTATCTGGCGTGGCTGAGGGAGAAGACTACGCTCAGAGAGTTGAAGGATTGCGTCGAGGTGACGACGCCTTACCTCGACCGCCACAACGATTACATGCAGTTCTATGTGAAGCGGAACAAGGGCGGCTACATTCTGACGGATGACGGCTACGTGATCGGGGATTTGAAACTTTCGGGATGCAAGCTGGACAGCGCGAAGAGGCAGGACCTTCTGAAGATGACGTTGAATGGCTTCGGGATTCAGATGGACCAAGAGGCGCTTGTAGTGCATGCCACGCCAGACAACTTCAATCTTCGGAAGCACAATCTCGTGCAGGCAATGTTGGCTGTGAACGATCTCTTCTATCTGGCCGTGCCGATGGTTGCCAGTCTGTTCCTCGAAGACGTCACGGCTTGGCTTGATCTGCATGAGGTCCGCTACACGCCCAAGGTCAAGTTTACCGGTCGGTCCGGCTACGACCATCTGTTTGATTTCGTGATTCCGAAGTCCCGCCGTGCGCCTGAGCGAATCTTGCAAGCAATCAACCGCCCAAGCCGCGACACGGCCCAAGCAGTGGCTTTTTCGTGGGTTGACACCAAGGAAGTGCGGCCTTCGGACTCGCGGGCTTTTGCGTTCATGAACGACACTGATCAAACTCCGTCGTCTGCCGTTTTGGACGCGATGCGCAACTATGAGGTGAAACCAGTGCTTTGGAGCGAGCGGGAAGCCGTTCTGGAAGAACTGGCAGCTTGAGCGCCGACTGACAAGCAAATGTTGTTGAGTTAGTCCGTCTCGTTGAGGTGGCGGCCTCATTGCGGTCGGATGAGGCATGAATCTCGCCGTCGCGCAATCGTCCCCTACCTTGCCTGAGACGGGAGTGCCAGCTTTTGAGACTGACTGCCTGTAGTCAGAACACGGGCCGTGCGCTAGACTGTCGGCTCATGCGGAAACCAACAGCCACAGGAGATGCCATGACTGCCAATACTCCAAGAACTGAACCGCAACACTCCAGAGGTCCTGCGCGACGCGGGCTACGTCTGCGGCCTCAGCGGCAAGTGGCACCTCGGCGCGAACCTCACGCCGGCGGAGGGATTCAGCTTCTGGATCACCAAGCCGGACGGCAGCACCTCGGAGTTCCACGACCAGAACATCATCGAGGACGGCAAGGTGCGAAAGGAGGCCGGCTACACCACGGAGTTGTGGACACGCAACGGGATCAAGTTCATCGAGCAGAACAAGGGTCGCCCGTTCTTCCTCTTCCTCGCCTACAACGGCCCTTACAACCTCGGCAAGCTGATGCGGAATCCGCCGCGCAACCTCCGGGCCTCGCACTACGAGGACAAACACTTCCTGAGCTTTCCCGTGGACGCGATGCACCCGTGGCAGGCGGCGAACAAAGGCTTCCACAACACACAGACCGCGATGGAACGCTGCGCCGCGCTTGCCAAGCGCCTCGACGATTTCTTCGCCACTTACGCCGACCCGCAATACAACATCTGGAAAGGCGGACGCTCGAAAGCCAAACTCCACACGCGATAGCCACCGCAAACATCAATCAACCAAACCAATAACCGAAAGGAACCTGCAACATGGGCAAGATACACGTCGGACTGAACACGGAATTCTCACGCAGCTCGGACAAGCCGTTCGAGTGGGCGGTCACGAAGGCCGCCGAGATGGGCTACAAATACATCGAGCCGATGGTCCACTTCGGCCGCGAACTGATGAGCGAGGCGGGCTATTTCCACACCGTCTCGATGTTCGACGACCCCTACCGCATCAAGGACGCCTGCGACAAAGCCGGCCTGACCATCTCCGGCCTGCAATCCCACGGCCCGCTCGGCCGGCCCGAGGTGCATGGCGAATACATCAAGCTCGCCATCCGCGTCGCCGCCGAGATCGGCGTGCCGGTCGTCAACACCGACGAGGGCATGAAGGCGAAGTGGACGACCGAGGAGGAGGACTTCGTCCTCATCAAATACACGTTGCAGGAAGCGGCGTTCATCGCCGAGCGCCGCGGCGTGAAGATCGGCATCGAGCCGCACGCCCAATACTCGCGTCACCCCGACGGCCTCGACCGCATCTACAACCTGGTGAAGTCGCCCGCCATCGGCATCAACCTCGACACCGGCAACGCCTACCTCTGCGGCCACGACGTGTATGCGTGGCTGGAGCGCGTCGCCTCGCGCCTCGTCCACCTCCACGCGAAGGACATCTCCGTGAAGCACTCCGAAGCCGAGCGCGGCAAGGTCACCGGCACGCCGGTCGGCTGCGCCTGCGGCGAGGGCGTGCTCGACTGGGCGCGCATCATCAAGATCGTCCGCGAGAAATGCCCGCGCGACATCGTCTTCTCAGTAGAGTGCGGCACGCCCGACCAGGCGGCGAAAAGCCTGAAGCATCTGAACTCGCTGCTGGCCAAATAACCGCCAGTCAGAACGGGAGCAGCGCCGTGATACGACCGCGTTTGCCGGTTGACGCAGACGGGTGACGGCGCATCGTCTCGCGCCGGATGCGCGGCGCTGGAGATCCGGAACGAATGTAAACAGGCGGCTAGTCAGGCCATGCCTTGAACGTAACTGCTCAGGTAGCCGCCCGCTTTGGGGTGGCTACCTGAGCAGTTACCAAAAAACGAACTATTTTTCTGTTGCGTTCGTGTGGGGCAGACTATGCTCTGTGCTCACGGGATTGGCTGTCGCCAATTCCCTCAGGTGCCCGCCCATGGCG
>DYDC01000302.1 GCA_020718125.1 Methylacidiphilum sp.
AGGGTTTCGTCCAAGGAGCGCGGCAGCTCTCGGCGAGTTTCGACGCCACCGACGGCATGGCGCAGGTAGCGCTACAGTTGCCACTCAACGGCCCAGCCGGCCTCGCCGCCGCGCTGGGCTACGACCGCGCCGTCGTTGAGGTGGTGAAATAGCCGGGAGGGGCGACATTCCCGTCGCCCAATACAAGAGTGGGCCGTGCGTCCCGCACGGCCAATCGTTGACAATTGCCGCGCGGGACGCGCGGCCCACTCTTCGGCGACAGGAATGTCGCCGCTCGTGCGCTGCGGAGCAGCGCCATCCTGCGGGAAGGATGACGTTGTGAACGCAGGAGACCTGCCGGCAGCAGACACCGTGGCAAACGCCCCGGTGCCGGCAGGAGTCAGAGCCGCCATAGTAGCGATGAAGTCGGGTAACGCCGATGGAGCCAAGGGCGGCAGGAAAGCAGACGCTTCGAGCGACAGACTCTGCGAAGACCCAGCCCCGGCAGTTCCGGCGACGGATAAGCAAGGGGCAGAGGACCTGTGGCAACGCTACGGGGCCGAACGCGGCGTTTGGAGCGAGAAGATGCTGGCGGCCCTCGCAGCGGGGGTCAAAGGAAGCAAGTGGTTCAGCCTCATAGACAAGGTCTATGCGGAGCGGACGCTTGGACTGGCTTGGGAAAAGGTGCGCATCAACGCAGGGGCCTGCGGCGTGGATGGCATCACAGTGGCGCGTTTCGGCAAAGACAGCCCAACTCGGCTGCTCGCCGTGAAGGAGCCACTCCAACGAAACCGCTACCAACCCCGGCCGGTCAAACGGGTCTGGATACCGAAACCTGGCAGCGCGGAAAAGCGACCGTTGGGCATCCCGACGGTGACTGACCGCGTGGTGCAAGCCGCCGTGAGAATGGTCATCGAACCAATCTTCGAGCGCGAGTTTGCACCCGCCAGCTACGGCTTCCGGCCCGGACGCAGTTGCCGAGATGCGCTGCGGCGGGTGGATGAACTGCTCAACAGCGGCCATCTGCACGTCGTGGACATAGACATCCAGGGATACTTCGACGCCATCCCGCACGAGCGGCTGATGGCGGCAGTGGCCGAACACGTGGCCGACGGTCGCGTGCTGGCGCTGCTGGAAGCATTCCTGAAAGCTGGCGTGATGGAAGACATGGAAAGCCATGAAGCCGAAAGCGGCACACCGCAAGGCGGCGTCATCAGTCCCTTGCCGGCCAACATCTACCTCAACGCGCTGGACTGGCTGCTGGCGCGCAGCGGACTCCAAGCGGTGCGATACGCCGACGACATCGTCGTGCTCTGTCGCGACGCGGCGAGCGCGCGCGCGGCGCTGGAAGAAGTGCGCGGGTGGCTGGAGGCGGCGGGACTGAAGCTGCACGAAGGCAAGAGTAGGGTGGTGGACATGGGGCAACCCGGCCACCACTTTGACTACCTTGGCTATCGGTTCTGGCGCGGACGCGGCGGCGGGCGGCGGCGACGGCATCGGCGGCCTTCCAGCCGAAGGCGTGGGTGCGGCTGGCGGCGTTGCCGAAGTGTTCGGTGAAGAACGGCCGCATCGCGTCGAGCAAGCGCCGGTCGAGGGGCGTAGTGGCGTGGCAGTCGAGGTAGATCGGCGGTTTCCTCAGGATACGCGCGGGGACATTACAATGGCGCTGCGCCGGCGCAAACGGAACCGTGGCACGACCTCCGCCGCGCTCAAAACCACGACATTTGACGCACCCAGTAAACGACAGCCAGTTGAATGCACACCAGGATGATCCAGAAGAACCCAACCCAGTAGGGCCGGTGGTTGTGGGGGATGCCCAGCCCGCCCACGTGCAGCGCCCACGTCAGGATGATGGCGGCGGGAATGTTGATGACAAGCACGAGGCAAATCCAGGCCCAATCCGGCGCCTTCATAAACCATTGGCCGATGGGCGTGAAGATCTTGTCCAGCTTGTTGAGCGCCCAGCCCGCGATGGGGTGGACCTGCCCGCCGAACCCTTGCACGACGATCAGGATGAGGATGACAACTGCCACCACGCCCAGCACGGTGAGCACGCTGCTCAAGAACGGCTTGATCCACCGGCGTCGTCTCATGACACATCCCTCATGGCCCACGAAGTCCAGCCGCCCGCGCTTTCACCGGCCACGCGCCGCCAGCCGAGCGCCCGGAAAACCGCGCTGACGCGCCGCGCATCGCGGTCGAGCACGCCGGCCAGCGCCAGCGTGCCGCCGGGCGCCACCCAGCGCGCCAGACGGCGCGCGTTGCGGACAAGTGCATCGGCGGCGAGGTTGGCCGTGACCAGATCGAAACGGCGGCTTCCGGCGGGCGGCGCAAACTGTTCCACCCTGCCCCGGAGGATGACCGTCCTGCCGGCGACACCGTTGAGCTTCGCGTTGGCCCGCGCGACGCGCACAGCCTGACGGTCATAATCGAACCCGACGGCCGACGCGCACCCCAGCCGCGCCCCGGCAACGATCAGGATGCCCGACCCGCAGCCGCAGTCGAGCAGCGACACCGGGCGGCGCGCGGACGCGGGCCGTTTCTTGCGGGCCAGCCGCTCGATCATCCGCAGGCAAAACGCCGTGGTCGGATGATGGCCGGTGCCGAAGGCAAGCGTCGGGTCTATCTCGATGACGACTTCGCCGTTCTGCGCGGGCCACCGCGTCCACGTCGGCTTGACCACGAGCGAAGGCGAGATGCGGACCGGCTCGAAACTGTTGCGCCAGGCGCGCGCCCAGTCGCGCGTGCGGATGACGCGCAATCGCGCGCGGACCGCGCCGGCGGCCGGCTGCAGTCGGTGCACGATCGCCGCCAGCGCGCGGATCGAGCGCAGCAGCTTCGCCGTGCCGCGCCGCGCAGGCAGGAACAGCGAGATCTCCGCGCGGCTGCCCTCGGCGGGCGTCCAGCTTGTCGGCCACTGGCCGGCCACCGAACGCAGGTGCGCCGTGAACGCCGGCTCCAGCCGGCGTGGCACGGTCACGATGACTTGTTGGAGCTTGCCGCCTGCCATTTGCGATTGCCGTCTCTACGGCGACGCCTATCATGCTGACGCCGACGCCAAAGACAAGCCATGAAGATAGGCCTCCTCAGCGACACGCACGGCCACTGCGACCCGCGCATCGCGGATCTGTTTGCCGGCGTCGGGCACATCCTGCACGCGGGTGACATCGGCCGCGAGAGCGTGCTGGACGAACTGCGCGCCATCGCGCCGGTCACCGCCGTGCTCGGCAACACCGACCACGAACTGGAGCATTGCGGCTGCCGTGACGTGGAGCGGCGCACTCTGGGCGGGAGGAAGTTCCTCGTCGTCCACGTCGGACATCCGCACGACCTCGCCGCCGACGTGAAACGGCTGGTTTTCGAGGGCGAGAAACCGGACATGGTGGTCTTCGGCCACACGCACCGGCCGGAGAAGCTGGTTGTGCGCGGGGTGACGTTCTTCAACCCCGGCCCGGCGGGCCACGGGCGGGTCGGCCATCCGCGCAGTGTTGCGATCGCCGAGATCAGCGGCGACGGCGCGATGGAGACGCGATGGCTGCCGCTGGAATGAACGGCGCGGGAGCGGGGATTACCTGACCGGGCGCGAAAGGGAGGGCCGCTGTCGTTTCCGCGGGATCCGCGCAACGAAACCCGCGCCCAACAAACCGCAGGTGCCCGGCTCCGGCACCGGCACGATGCTGAGCGAAAAGGCCCCGGGGGTGTCGAGTTCTGACTCCACCGCGACTTGCCCCAACGCGTTCGCTCGAGTCAAACACAGGACGGGTTCGGGCGCCCCGACATCATTCGTCCCGAACGTGACAACATACGTCCCCAGCCCCAGCAAGCCTGTGTTCAACTGGTAGGTGCCGATGTTATAGTCGCTGGACGCGGCATAGTCATCACCGGAAGTGAACCAGACC
>DYDC01000303.1 GCA_020718125.1 Methylacidiphilum sp.
GTGCCGATGGCTGCTTTGTTTCCAGTGCCGTGCTCATCGTCGGCATTCTCGCCGTCCAAGCGACCGAGGCAAGCAAAATAATCCCTCGCTCGGCAGCGCGAGTTGCGGGAACCTCCGGTAACTATTCGCCAGATGAAATTCGTTGTAGGCCGACTCTGCGAGTCGGCGAAACTCTTGATAAATTCGCCGCTTCGCAGAAGCGGCCTACAACGCCGCTGCGCCAGCAAAGAGTTGCCGGAGGTGCCCTAATTGCGAACCAGTGTGACGACCGGCAGCAGGGCCAGATTGGCCAGCACTGTCCAGCGAAGAACCGTCCGGGGCCAGGTTGGCGAACCGATTTCTGCTGTAGGGCGGGAGGTCTGGCTTAGAAAACGCCAGAGGCAAAATCCCACGAATAAACTCAATCCGGGCACGCCCGTCACAAGGTAGCGCGCGATTGGGCTTTTCCAAGGCAACATGAAGGCGATGACGCAGGCAAACCAGCTCAGTCCCACAAAAGCCCAGCCATCGTAGTCGTCGAGTTCACGTCGTCCGCGTATCCAGAGCCACAGACGCCAGAGGAATAATGCCAGGGCAATCGGGAACAGGAGTTGGAAACCGTTCCAGAGGGTGTCGGAGTATTTGAAGGCGGTGGCAGTCATGACTCCGGGAGTTGGAGAATAGTTGGCCGTGTAGCTGCCGGAAGCGATAGGGGCGATGTTCAAGAGGCTGCGCAGCCAGAACCATCCCGCAGCCAGACAAATGTGGGCAGCTAGATTGACGCTGACCAGGGCAAGGTTGTGGCGGTTCAAAAGCGAACCGGCCCGCGATAGGCAGGCGACCCACAGAGCCGCGGCAACCCCAAAAAGGGCCAGGCTGTTTTCCTTCGTGTAATAGGCCGGGACATAGAGCGCAACGGCGGCAAGCACGAGCATCCAGCGTTGAATGCTTCGCTCACGCGGCGTTGCGAGCGCTCGGACCATCACCCAGAGCGAGACGGTTGCCAATACCGTGGGGTAGAACACCGGATCGTCGAGGGCAAACCAGAACTCCACGTTGGGTGAGAAGAGGATGTAGAGAACGGCCGTCAGCCAACCCGCTCCAAGGGAACCGGTCACACGCGTGGCAATGGAGAACAAGATATAGCAGACGCCCAGCACGACCAGAAACCGCCAGAGGTGATGTTTCCAGCAGTCAAGACCCAACGCCCGATACTCGATCCAGTGCACCCAGTGATAGCACGGCCGGCACAAACCCGACTCGCGAAGCTGCCACGCGTCGAGGGCGGACCGCCAAGTGAGCCGGCCCTCGGTGAGTTGCTGGTGGAACGCGGCGACGCGGACCAAATTGTTGCCATCGTTCACAGTTGACCAGGCAGGTTCCCAGAGAACACCCCCGTAAAACAAGAGGGCAGCGCCCAGGATGACCAGCCGAAGCCACACGCTTGCTTGTGTCATGGGCGCAGGCGCATCGCCAAACCCGTCGTGGCCCCAGGTATTCTTCGGCTTGGATTCCGCAACGTGTCGCGGCTGGGCATTCTCAGGATTTCGCCCGCTGTCCGGCTTTCGCTTTCCATCTGCAGCCACAGTCGAGGCAGCGCGGTGCCTAGGGCCAGCACAACCCAGATGCTGGGCGCAAACTCGCCGGGAATCATGTCCGTCAAATTCGCCAGCGCCCACAGCATGAAAATCATGATCACGGACCGATGGAGATCATTTCGACTGCGCTGTAGAAACCGAAACGCTTGCACGTAGAACGAAAAAAATGCGGCGCCGAAAAGCCCCAAACCCACCAAGCCCATTTTGGACCATATCTGGATGTAATGGTTGTGCGGTCCAGTATGAATAACCTCGTCAAAGTTGCTGAAAAACCATTCGTAATAGCCGCCGTAGCCCTGGCCGATCAGCACCCAGAATGGATTGGAGAAGATCTTCTTCATCTCCCATTCCCAGCCGTAGAGGCGCCAGCCACCGGTAGGATCCTCCGAGGGCGAAAGGATGCCGTGATAGGCTTTCTTCATATATGGAACCAGTTGGCCGCCAAACACCGGGTCCATGAACACCACCAAGCAGAGAGCGCTAATGACCACGATGAGTCCTACTATCGAAGTCTTGATGAAATGTCGGCGGGTGATCCACAAGAGAAAGGGGAAAGTAACGAGCATTGAAACCACGAGCCCCCGGGCGGCGCTATACAGAACAAGAGCGGTGAGCACAATCAGGAGCCAAACGGCCAAGGTGCGGTATCGCTTGATGTGGTCGCGGCCGAGCAAGACAGCCAATGCGATCACGGTGCAAACCACATACAACCCTAGTCGGCCGCCTGCGAACCGAGTCGAAAAGCTGGCCTGGATGAAATGCTGGAAATACAGAATGCAACTGATGAAAGAGCACCACTTCAACCACTTCAAAACCGATGGAATTTGCTCAGGCCGGGTCACATAGTGGATGGTGATAAAATAGGCGATGGCGCCGGCAAACTCTCGGGCTTCGCCATACGCGCTGTGTTTATATTCGGGAAGCCCCCGTGCGATGCACACCAACGACCAGACAAAGAAGGCCAGCACCCAACGATCCGTTGTGCTGTAAAGACGAGTCTGCCGGGTGCACCCTCGGAAAAACTCAATCACAAAAAAAGCAGCCACGAACAGATCGATCGGATACACCAGCGCCCCGCCCAAACCCATCATCGTCCCTCCACGGAGGAAACTGGAAATGGCGCCGACCCCTATCAGAAAGATCATCACCGCTTGGAAAGGCCAGATCAGAATCGCTACCGCGGCCAGCATGGCGACGGTCGCCAACGCCGCCGTCATCCATTGCGCGGTCAGCATGGAGGCGAATTGATGGGCAAACACCACCACGCAGGCCCAGATCAGCAGAATCAAAAACAACCGCGGATTGTATTCGATCCGCTGGACCAGTTGGTTGTAGTAGCGCGAACTGCTCATGTTACGTCAGGTGCCTACTGTGCCAGAAAATTGCCGTGTTTCAACTCCAGAATCCTGTCCCGGTGCGATCGGAAGCGTCGGTCAATCCAACGGCAAGCGCGTTGCTGCCGAAGGGCGCGCTGAATGTGGGAGGGGCCTCAGCGCCCCGACCATGGGCGGCAAAAGCATGTCCCGGTCGGGGTGCTGAGGCCCCTCCCACATTCTGGATGCGTCGCAGGCTGACCGACACTTTCGATCGCACCTGGCGGTGGGGCTGGCGTTGCTGGTTCGGGCCTTGTTATTCTGGGGCGGGGCGGGATTTGGTCCGCTGTCGTAGGGGGAGAACCTGCGCTGGATCATCCCGGCTGCAATCCTGACCGTCTTCGGCATTCAGGTGGCTTTCTCGATTTTGTTCATGGGCGTGCTGGAACTGAAAACTTCGGAAACGTCCCGGAATTGGGGGGCTGCGGTTGGACGGTTTGGACGCGACGGAAAAGGATTCGCACCCGGCCGTCCAGCCGCAAACGTTTCTTCCAATACTCCGCCCACTCCCGCGGATCGGTGATCCGCCGCAATGGAATCCTCGCCCTCCGCGCCGCCCCCGCGTCCGTCCAGCCAAACCCGATCTTCTTCAGCCGCCGCCCCAGTTCCCGCATCAGCCGCTCCAAATAGCCCGTCGTGGCCGGCGTGACCAGTCCCGTCTCCAGCCAAAATTCCAGCCACCGAAACATCCGCGCCCGCGCCGCCTCCAGATACCACGCCGCCTTCTCATGCTGCTTCTGCCGCAGCCGTTGGATCAACTCGTCCACCCGCCCGCGCGCCCGCTCGATTTGCCCGGCCAGCGCCGTCTTCTCCTCCGGCTTGACCCGCTCGAACTCTTCCGCCGGCACGTCAATCGCCAACAGCCCGGCCAGTTCTTG
>DYDC01000304.1 GCA_020718125.1 Methylacidiphilum sp.
TTCCAACGCATCAAAGGCCACACCGCGCTCCCCGCGCTCGAAGCCGCCCTCAAATCGACTCTTGACTCTCAACAACAAGCCGCCTAAACAACCAATGCACCATCGTTAGCTTCAACTATCGGCGGAACATATCCGATCGTATCCGATGAACACGCGTGAGTTGATTCGGCGCTTAATTGGCCGTGAACCCGTGGAACGCTGCGGCTTCTGGCTCGGCAATCCCCACCCGGATACGTGGCCGATCCTGCATCGCCATTTCGGGACCACGTCCGAGGAGCAGTTGCGTCAAAGGCTCGGCGACGATGTGCGATGGATTTGCCCCCAGTTCTACGAAGGCGCCTACCAAGACCCGAGCGGCCGCGAATTGTTCGACTCCGGCCTCGATCGCGTCAAGCATAGGACCGCGCCGCTGGCTCATTGCGAAGACCCGGCCGAAGTGGACGAGTATCCGTGGCCCCGTCCCGAGTACCTGAACTTCGATTCCTGCCTCGAAGATCTCCGACGCGTCGGCGACCTCTACCGCCTGAGCGGCTACTGGACCTGTTTCTATCACAACCTGGCCGATCTGTTCGGGATGGAAGAGTACTTCGTCAAGATGCACACGCATCCCGAGGTCGTGCTGGCGGCGACCGACCGCGTCTGCGAGTTCTACTACGAGGCCAATGAGCGGTTCTTCGCGGCCGCGGGCGACCTGGTCGACGGGTTCTTCTTCGGCAACGATTTCGGCACGCAGCAGGGTCTGATCTGCGGACCACGCCAGTTCGAGCGGTTCATCCTCCCCTGGTTCCGCCGGTTTACCGAACAGGGGCATCGGCACGGACTCCAGATGGTGCTCCACTCATGCGGTTCCGTCTTTCGGGTGATCGACTACCTGATCGAGGCGGGCGTCGATTGTCTGCACCCGCTACAGGCCCGGGCACGCGACATGCAGGCCGAACAGCTCGCGGCGAAGTTCAAGGGACGCCTCGCGTTTCTGGGCGGCATCGACGTGCAGGAACTGCTCACTCGTGGCTCGCCCGATCAGGTGCGGGCCGACGTGCGGCGCGTGAAGCGCCTCTTGGGCCCAAACCTGATCGTCAGCCCCAGCCATGAGGCCCTCTTGCCCGACGTGCCGTCGGAGAACGTAGCGGCGATGGTCGAGGCAGCGCACGAAAAGGAGGATTGGGCATGATGTCGTCCCGTCAGCGGCTTCTCCGCGCGCTAAAACGAGAAAGAGCGGACCGCTTGCCGGTCACCACACACCATCTGATGCCGTCGTTCCTGCGAAACCACCTCCAAAACGCTTCGGAGCAGGAGTTCTTCGACCGCTTCGGCCTCGACGCGATTCGCTGGGTGGTTGCCCATCGCGCCGACGCCGAGGCCGGCGAGTACGTCGATCCCAGCCAGGGTCCGCTGGGGTTTCTGGAGGCGCGCCGCATCGCGACGGCCCAGTGGCGAGTGGAAGCCGAGGCCATTTCAGGCGCGGAGTTACCGACCACACGTTATCGCTTCATCACGCCGCGAGGCGAACTGAGCATGGTGCTTCAAGCCAACGAACACACGGCTTGGGTTACGGAACATCTAATAAAGGAGAAGAGCGACATCGACGTCCTCGGCGAGTTCATGACCGCGCCCAAATGCGACACCGTGGCCGTGAACGCTGCGGCCGACGAGTTCGACGAGGGTGGGATCGTGCGCGGGCACATCTGCTGCTTCGACGTGTTCGGGCAGCCCGGCTGCTGGCAGGACGCCGCCTGTTTGGTGGGCATCGAGAAGCTCATCATGGCCACCTACGACGACCCGGCGTGGGTACACGAGTTGCTCGGCATTCTTCAGCGGCGAAAGCTGGCCTTCACGCGGTCGCTCGCCGGGGCCCGATACGACCTGCTGGAGTTGGGCGGCGGCGATGCCTCCTCCACCGTGATTTCGCCGGCGCTCTTCGACCAGTTTGTCGCGCCCTATGACACGCCGATCATCGAGGCGGCCCATGAGGCGGGGCAACGGATCGTCTATCACACTTGCGGCGGTATGATGCCGCTGCTGGAACGAATCGCCGCCATGCGGCCAGACGCCACGGAAACCTTCACGCCCGCCGCCATGGGCGGCGACGCCGATCTGGCCGACTCGAAACGGCGGATCGGCGACCGGGTGTGCATGATCGGCGGTTTCGACCAGTTCCATTTCTTTCAAGGATGCTCGGTTGAACAGACCCGGGCCGAAGTCCGCCGCTGCTTCGAGGCGGCCGGCGAAGGGGGCGGCTACATCCTCAGCCCGTCGGACCATTTCTTTGAAGCCGACCTCGTATTGATTCAATCTTTCGCCGAAGAGGCAAGGTCTTGCGTCTACTCGTGATTGGTCTTCTTCACAGGCAAGAAGACCGAGGCAACGGGGTCAGGTCTCAACATCAGACATTCGGTGACTGAATGAGCAACGAAGAGCTTCAACTGCGATGGCGGGGGCGGTCTGCGCGCGAGGATGCCGAAGCGACGGTTTCGAGACAATCCAAATGTCTGATGTTGAGACCTGACCCCGAACGCACTGTGGCGTCAGCGCCGCCTACATGACGCGGTTGTTCAAGCGGTTCGACAAAGAGACGCCGTTGACGTGCCTGCAACGGCTGAAGCTCTCGCAAGCCGTCGTGCGCCTGCGGCAACCGGGCGCGCAAGTGAAGAGCGTCGCCGCCGAACTGGGCTACAAATCGCCCGCGCATTTCTCCCGCGCCTTCAAAGCGTGGCACGGCCGCCCGCCGCAAGCGGTGATGCTGGAGTAGCGCCTTGCGCCTGGGCGCTGCCGGTTACCGGGCATTCATTGCGGGCATCGCAAAAGGCGACACCCCACACATGTGTGCGCGCTTAGATCGTTCTGCCTATAGTCCCGCGACCTGCCAGCCTTTGCGATGGGTGCGGCGCAGGAGACGCTGCGCTGCCGGGTCGTTGGCGATCTTCATGGCCTGCACGTTCCAGTTCAGCGCTTTGCCGGGGACGCGGGCGCCAAACGCGAGTTGAAACTGAGATGCGCGCACGGCACGGGCTGAGAGGCTGTAGGAAGCGCCGGCTGCCAAGGGGGGCGTCCGCGAGCGGGGATGACGCCTTCGATCTACTCGTGGCCGCCGTGCTTGATCAGAAGGTCGATGAGCGGGCGGGAATTCGTCGTGAGGGCGGCGCCAAGAGGGGTTTTGCCGTAGCGGTGGCGGATGTTCACGGCAGCGCCGTGTTCCAACAAGACCGCCGCAATCTCCACCCGGCCGAGAGCCGCCGCAGAGTGCAGCGGCGTGATTCCACACATATCACCCGAATCCACCCTGGCACCGCGCGCCAGCAACAACTTCACCATCTCCTTGGAACCGCCCGAAACCGCAAAGTGCAGCGGTCGACGACCATCGAGCACTTTGGCTTCGATCAAGGCGGGGTTGTTTGAAAGCATCTGCTCCACCGTCGCGACATCGCCGCGGTAGACCGCCGACAAGATGTCCGCTCCCTGCGTCACGGCAGCCGCCGCCAGCATGCCGCCTATGCTCGTCCACATCCGCTTGGTCAGGCTCAGGTTCAAGGGTAACCTCGCTGCGCTCGGTGATCAGAGGATGCGGTAGGCAGCGGCTATAGCCCTGCGTTGTTGTTCATTACCGCATTCATCCTTTGATTCTCGTTCAAGCACGCGCGCAGATTACTTCAGCGTGCCGCGTGCCGTCAAGCGGCACGCCACCCCTGACGGCCTGGATTTTGTCCACACACTAGACAGTTTTGGACAAAACCAACGGCTCCGGCAATTCGTCCCGGCTGGATCGGCGTGAAGAGAGCGGCGCAACTTGACACACGCACCACGATCAAGTCCCAGAGGGACGGACGAGAAT
>DYDC01000305.1:0-2127 GCA_020718125.1 Methylacidiphilum sp.
AACGCTGGATGGGCTGGCAACAAGGGACAAGCCCCGTCAGGGGCGGCAGAATCCGCCTCGTGCAACGCGGCCTTCTGTCGTCCCTACGGGACTCTGCCATCACGGGCGGCGTTCCCGGCGCTAAAGTGCCGGGCTATTCTCGTCCGTCCCTCCGGGACTTGATCGTGGCGCGTGTGTCAAGTTGCGCCCGGCATCACGTGGCTTGCATTGCCCTTGATGCTTCGCTAGAGTCCGCGCCATTCCATGAGGAAAATAGTTCTCATCTTGTTGTTGCTGGGAGCGATCTCCAGCCTGTCCCCCACCGCCACCGCCGCGCCCGCGCGCGACGCCGCCGACCTGTTCCTGCGCGCCTATATGCAGCTTCAGGAGGGCGACGCCGCCCGGGACCGCAGCGACTGGAAAACCGCCGAGGCCCGCTACCAGGACGCACTCAACGTCCTGAAAGACATCGAGGCGGCCCAGCCGGACTGGAACCCCCACATCATCAACTTCCGCAAACATTACTGCGAACAGAACATCACCGAGGTCCGCAACAAGGCCGCCGGCATCACGACGCCGCCCAAGACCGCCGCGGCCCCTGCCACGCCGTCACCGGCGCCCGCCCCCGCTGCCGCCGCGGCCCCGGCCGCAGCGACGCCCATGGAGTCCAACGTCGTCCGCGACCTCGCCTCCGAAGTCGAACGCCTGCGCCAGGAAGTCCAGCGGATGCAGACCGAGCGCACCGCCACGCCGCCGCCGACCCCGATGACGCCGCCGCCGACTGCCGCCGCCGGCCCCGATGCCGAGAAGATCACACAGCTTCAGGCTGAACTCACCGACGCGCGCCGCCAGATCCAGCAGTTGCTCGCTGAAAAGAGCCAGCAGACGCCGCCCGTGCCGGTCATCAGCGGCGACGCGCAGAAGGTGCGCGAGTTGAACGACCAGATGACCACGCTGCGCTCGCAGCTCCAGCAGATGCTCGCCGAGCGCGCCCAATGGGAACAGTCCCGCCAGGAACTGGCCCGCCTCCAGACCGAACGTTCCTCGCTGCTGCGCCAGCTTCAGGACAAGGACGCCCGGCTTGCCGCCGGCCCCGCCGCGCTCGACCATGCCACGCCCGGCGTCCGCATGACGGCCGAGCAGATGGCCCAGCACGCGCGCGCCCTTGACGCCCTCCGGGGCGAGAACAAGCAGCTTGCGCTCCGGCTCGCCAGTGCCGAGCGCGACGCCCGCGACCATGCCGCCAAGGTCGCCACACTGACTCCCCTGACCGGCCAGCTTGCCGCCACCAAGGCCGAGATTGACAAGATCAAGCAGGAACTCAACGCCAAGACCGAGGAAGCCGACAAGTCCCAGGCGCGCGTCAAGGAACTGACCCCGCTGGAGAAAGCCACTGCCGACCTGCGGTTGGAGGTGAAGAAGTCCCAGGCGCTCCTCGACACAAACGCCAAGACCCTGAAGGACAACTCAGACCAAATCGCCAAGCTCAAGACCGACCTCGACGACGCCAAGGGCCAGCTTGGCCAGGCGGAGCAGAAGTCTGTCAGCATCCAGAAACAGGCCCAGGACACCCTCAAGCAACTCGATTCACTCCGCCGAGAACTGGAGCAGGCCAACGGCAAAGCCGCCACCAACGACATGCAGCGCCTCGCCGCCGCGAAGGAAGTCGCCTCCCTGCGCACCGCGCTCGACGAGAGGAAGGAAGAGATCCGCAAACTGGCTGCCGAGGGCGCCGCCAGCCGCGAGAAACTCGCCCAAACCGACACCCTCACACAAAAGCTGGCCGATGCCGAGAAGCTCGCCGCCGGTCATGAGAAAGACAAGGCGACGCTCGTGCGCGAGAACGCCATGCTTCACGCCAGCCTCGACTCGAAAGATGCGGAATTGCGCAGGAAGCCCAGCAGCGTCCTTACCGACGCCGACCGGGAGAAGCTCGCCCAGGCCGACGCGCTCAAGCAAAAGCTGGCCGATGCCGAGAAGCTCGCCGCCGGTCATGAGAAAGACAAGGCGACGCTCGTGCGCGAGAACGCCATGCTTCACGCCAGCCTCGACTCGAAGATCGAGGAGCTGCGCAAGAAACCCGCCAGCAGTTTCACCAGCGCCGACCGCGAGAAGCTTGTCCAAGCCGACGCGCTCAAGCAGAAGCTG
>DYDC01000305.1:2146-3819 GCA_020718125.1 Methylacidiphilum sp.
CGACCGCGAGAAGCTTGTCCAAGCCGACGCGCTCAAGCAGAAGCTGGCCGATGCCGAGAAGCTCGCCGCCGGTCATGAGAAAGACAAGGCGACGCTCGTGCGCGAGAACGCCATGCTTCACGCCAGCCTCGACTCGAAGATCGAGGAGCTGCGCAAGAAACCCGCCAGCAGTTTCACCAGCGCCGACCGCGAGAAGCTTGTCCAAGCCGACGCGCTCAAGCAGAAGCTGGCCATCGCCGAGAAACTCGCCGCCGAGCGCGAGAAGGAGCGCGAGCGGCTCGCCAAGGACAACACCAGCATGCGCACCAGCCTCGACCTCAAGAGCGAGGAACTCCGCCGGGCACTGAGCACCGCCACTACCGCCAGCCGTGAGAAGAGCGCGGACGCCGAAGATCTGCGCCGCGCACTTGCCGACGCTGAGAAACTTGCCAGCGAGCGCGAGAGCAAGCGCGTGCTCATCGCCAAGGAAAACGCCGTCCTGCGCGCCGCCGTTGACCAAAAGACGGCCGAATACCAGAAACTGCTCTCCAGCGGCAGCGCCAGCCGCGACAAGGAGACGGCGTTGGAGAAGACCCTCCGCGACCTCGAAAATAGGCTCGCCGTCATGGAACTGTCCCAGCCCAAACTCAGCCCGGAAGAGGAGGATTTCCTGAAGAAGACCGAAGTGCTGGTCCGCCCGGCGGGCGAAAAGGGCATGAGCGGCGAGATCAACGCCCACGTCCGCCGCGCCAAGGAACGCGCGCTGGCCCAGGTCGCCGCGCTGGACACGGCGGGTGGTGTGCCCACGCCGCCGCCGACGCTGGCCCAGGCCAACACCACCGGCAGCAACGTCGTCAGCGACGCCCCCAGCGCATCCCGCAGACCGGTCGTCACGGTGGCGCCCGACGCCGCCAAGCCCGACGCGGCTGCGCCGAAGATGGCGCCGGAATTGAAGGCGATCGCTGACCAGGCCCGCGAGCTTTACAATCAGAAGAGGCTTGATGAAGCCGCCGCGAAATACCGCGAGCTGCTCAAGCGCGACCCGGAGAACCTGCTGGGCCTTTCCAACCTCGCCGTCATCCGCTTCCAACAGGACCGGATGGAGGAGGCCGAGCACCTGCTCACGCGCGCGCTGACCGCCGCGCCGGACGATGCTTACTCGCATTCGTTGATCGGCATCATCTACTACCGCCAGCACCGCAACGACGAGGCCATCGAGTCGCTCACCAAGGCCGTCAAGCTCGGCCCGGAGAACGCCGAGGCCCACAACTACCTCGGCATCGCCTGCTGGCAGAAAGGCTGGCGCAGCGCCGCCGAACAGGAACTGCGCCGCTCGCTGGAGTTGAAGCCGGACTACGCCGACGCGCACTACAATCTCGCGGTGGTCTATGCCACGCAGAAGCCGCCATTCCTGGGCCTGGCGAAGTTCCACTATCGCAAGACCATCGAGCTGGGCCGGCCCCGCGATCCCGCGCTGGAGAAGATCTTCGCCGGCGAACCCGCCGCCCCTGAGAAGAAATAGCGGTCGCCGCATTTGCCGTGGACTGGCGCAGGACGAGGCAGGGGTCGGTTCCAGATTGTCTGCTTGCGGGCGCAACTTGACACACGCGCCAAGTCCCGAAAGGGACGGTCGAGAATAGCCCAGCGTTTCAACGCTGGGTGGGCTGGCAACAAGGGACAAGCCCCGTCAGGGG
>DYDC01000306.1 GCA_020718125.1 Methylacidiphilum sp.
GGACGAGAATAGCCCGGCGCTTTAGCGCCGGGAACGCCGCCCGTGATGGCAGAGTTCCGTAGGGACGACAGAAGGCCGCGTTGCACGAGTCGGATTCTGCCGCCCCTGACGGGGCTTGTCCCTTGTTGCCAGCCCATCCAGCGTTGAAACGCCGGGCTATTCTCGACCGTCCCTTTCGGGACTTGGCGCGTGTGTCAAGTTGCGCCCAGTCCGTATCAGGGGTGGTTGCGACAGTTGACTCCGCCGCTCTTGTCGCTACACTGTCCCGTCATTTTATGCTTCGGAGCAAGAAAACTCATACTACCAATGCCGCGCCGGCTCCAGCGGCCAGCCCGACGGCGGCGCCCACGACTGCGCCTGCGTCGGACACGGCGGCAGCGGCCGCGGCAAGCGCGCCTCCGCCGACCACGCCAGCCCTGTCTGCCGGGGAGATTGAAAGCTTCAAAGCCCATGCCGCCGAGGCCGCCCAGTGGAAAGACAAATGTCTCCGCTCGCTGGCCGACCTCGACAACTATCGCAAGCGGGCTGCGCGCGAAAAACTCGAACACTCGAAGTTCGCCACGCAGCAGATGCTCACGCGGCTGTTGCCGGTCATTGACAACTTCGAACTGGCCCTCCAGCACGCCGATCAGGCCGGCGATTCGCCCGCCGCGAAGTCGCTCATAGACGGCCTGAAAATGACACTGGGCCAGCTTCACGGTCTGTTGCGCGAGGCGGGTGTTGAGGTCGTCAACGCCGAAGGCCAGCGCTTCGATCCGCAGTTCCACGAGGCCGTCTCGCATCTCGAATCCGACACGCACGAGTCCGGCAAGGTGATTCAACAGCTTCGCAAGGGCTACCGTCTCCACGAGCGCCTGTTGCGGCCCGCCACGGTCGTCGTCTCCAAGGGCAAGCCCCAGCCGCCCGCCGAACCGGCCGCGCCCGCCGAGGCCCCCGCGCCAACCGCTGGCGATAAACCCGCCGCTGTCTGACCATGCCCACCACCGACCGCGATTATTATGAGGTGTTGGGCGTGGCCCGCGGCGCCAGCGTCGAGGAAATCAAGAAGGCCTACCGGAAGCTGGCCATCAAGTATCACCCCGACAAGAACCCCGGCGACAAGGCCGCCGAGGAGAAGTTCAAGGAACTCGGCGAAGCCTACGAAGCGCTCTCCGATCCACAGAAGCGCGCCGCCTACGATCAGTTCGGCCACGCCGCGTTCACGGCGCGCGGCGGCCCTGGCGGTCCCGGCGGCGGCCCGCAATGGGGCGGCTTCCACGATCCGTTCGAGGTCTTTCGCGAAGTCTTCGGCGGCATGGGTGGCAGCATCTTCGAAGAGTTCTTCAACGCGGCGGGTGGCGGCGGCGGACGCCGCAGCGGTCCTGTGCAGGGCGACGACCTGCGTTTCGACATGGAGTTGACCTTCGAGGATGCCATCTTCGGCGTTGAGAAGGAGATTGCCGTGGATCGCCTCGACCACTGTCCTGACTGCAAA
Organism: Methylacidiphilum sp.; assembly: GCA_020718125.1. Lineage (GTDB taxonomy): Bacteria > Verrucomicrobiota > Verrucomicrobiia > CAIQCK01 > CAIQCK01 > JACRKA01. The sequence goes on from DYDC01000306.1 coordinate 1,475, forward strand.
GGCAGCGGCGGCGAGCCGGGCGCGAAGGAATCCCAGTGCCCCACTTGCCACGGTCGCGGCCGCGTCACGCGCTCGCAAGGTTTCCTTAGCATCAGCCAGGACTGCCCGCGCTGCCACGGCGAGGGCCGCACTGTGGATAAGATTTGCCGACGTTGCCGCGGCCAGGGCCTCGCCCGCACGCAGAGCCGCATCAAGGTCCGCGTTCCCGCCGGCGTTGAGACCGGCATGAGGCTGCGCTCCGCAGGCCACGGCAACGCCGGCCCGCGCGGCGGTCCGGCCGGCGACCTCTACATCGTCCTCCACGTCCGCGCCCACGACATCTTTGCCCGCAAAGGTGACGACCTGCTCTGCGAGGTGCCCATCAGTTTCCACGTCGCGGCGCTGGGCGGGCAGCTTGACGTGCCCACCATCAACGGCCACGCTAAACTCACCATCCCGGCCGCCACCCAGAGCGGCACGGTTTTCCGCATGAAAGGCAAGGGCGTGCCCAACGTGGAGGGCTACGGTCGCGGCGACCAGCATGTCCGCGTTATAATCGAGGTTCCAGCGCGCCTTAATGCCGAGCAACGAAAGAAGCTCCAGGAGTTCGCCGAGCTGTCCACCGATGAAAGCCAGCCGATGATCAAGAACTTCCTCGACAAAGCGAAGAAGTGGTTTGGAAAATGAAAGGGCCAGCCATGAAACGAATGATGCTCGTCGCCGTTTGTGCCGCCGCCGCCGTGATGTTCGGCTGCGTCCCGTCCCTGCAGCCGCTCTACACCGGGAAAGACCTCGTCTTTGAACCGAAGCTCATCGGCACGTGGGCCAGCGCCGACAACAAACAGGCGCTTGCGTTCAACAAGGGCAGTGACGACAAGAGCTACGAAGTCCTGGCAACGGACGAAAACGGCGCCGTCTCGAAATTGGACGCGCACCTCGTGCGCCTTGGCAACGACTTGTTCTTCGACACGACCGTCAAGGACGCGGACCTCAAAGGGGACTTCGCCAAGTTCCATCTGCTGCCGGCGCACCTCTTCACCAAGATCACGCTCAGTGGCGACACGCTCACTTATGCCGCGTTGAACTTCGACTGGATCAAGAAGCAGAACGAAGCCAAGAAGCTCGCGCTTCGCCACGAAGTCATCGAAGACACCGTTGTCCTGACCGCTCCCACGAAAGAGCTGCGGGAGTTCCTTCGCAAGAACGCCGGCACCGCCGACGCCTTCCAGACGCCGGTGGAGTTTAAGCGGAAAAAGTAGCCGTAGCTACAGATACTTCTTCAGCAGCGGCGCGAGGTCGCGCTTGGCCTTTGCTGGCCAGAGCTTCTTGTCGGTGATGAACGCGGTGGCCAGCGCGTTCTGGCAGGCGCAATCGGTTTCAACGATGCGGGAGACGGCCAGTGTTATCGTCTTCTTGGCTTCCGCGGCGTTGGCGGCCAGGTTTTGGATGATCATCTCGACCGTGACGGTCTCCTCGTGCTCCTTCCAGCAGTCGTAGTCGGTGACCATCGCCATCGTTTGGTAGCAAATCTCCGCCTCGCGGGCGCACTTGGCCTCCCCGATGTTGGTCATGCCGATGACATCGAAGCCGAGCTTGCGATAGGCATGGCTTTCAGCGCGCGTCGAGAACGCCGGGCCTTCCATGTTCACATAGGTGCCGCCGACGTGGACGGTGGCGCCCGCCTCGCGCGCGCAGTCGGCCAGCACGCGCCGCAGGCCGCCGCAGGTCGGGTCGGCGAAGCCGACGTGCGCCACGATGCCTCGGCCGAAGAAGGTATGCTCCAGCGATTTCTTCGTGCGGTCGAAGAACTGGTCCACCAGCACGATGTCGCACGGCTTGTATCGCTCCTGCAACGAGCCGACGGCCGACACGCTGAGGATGTGGGTGACGCCAAGCTTCTTCATGCCCCAGAGGTTGGCGCGATGGTTCAGTTCGCTCGGCAGGATGCGGTGGCCCCGGCCATGCCGCGGCAGGAACACGATATCGCGACCCGCCAGTTTGCCGGTGACGTAGGCGTCCGAGGGCGCGCCGAACGGCGTCTTGACGCGGACGAGTTTGCGTCCGGTGAAACCTTCGATGTCGTAAAGGCCGCTGCCGCTGATGATGCCGATTTTCATGAGTTGTCCTTGCTTCGAAGCTGGTTGACCAGGCTGTGCGCCTGCCGGGTTGTCTCGGTCAGGCGGTAACGCGGCGCGCATTGGAGCATGAGCGCCACAGCGTCGTCGAGCGGGATTTTGTGGCCGACACTGATGTGGGCGCAACTTGACACACGCGCCACGATCAAGTCCCAGAGGGACGGACGAGAATAGCCCGGCACTTCAGTGCCGGGAACGCCGCCCGTGATGGCAGAGTCCCGT
>DYDC01000013.1 GCA_020718125.1 Methylacidiphilum sp.
CCCCGGTAGGGGCGATAGAAAGTAGCCCACGGCGTGAGCCGTGGGGATGGACCATCCGGATGCAAGAAGCCCCGGTAGGGGCGATAGAAAGTAGCCCACGGCGTGAGCCGTGGGGATGGATCATCCGGATGCAAGAAGCCCCGGTAGGGGCGATAGAAAGCAGCCCACGGCGTGAGCCGTGGGGATGGATCATCCGGATGCAAGAAGCCCCGGTAGGGGCGATAGAAAACAGACCGCCATCGGGGTATTTCCTTCGCCCCTCCCGGGGCTTCCCCTTTGTTTTCATGAATCCCACGGCTGGCGCCGTGGGCTACTATCTTTCGCCGCTCCGCGGCTGGAACTATGCGGAGCGTGGCGCGGGTGATGCCAAGGAGTTTGGAGGCCTGGACCTGGTTACCTTTGGTTTCAACAAGGGCCTGGCGGATGAGTTCGCGCTCGACCCAGGGGATGATCTTGAACTGCGGGTCGCGCTTGGCGCGGTCGAAGAGGATGACGAGCGCCTTGGGGTCGAGCTGGCGGATTTGCGAGAGCACGTCGAGACCGCTCGCGCCGGTGCCGAGCCGGATGTCGGAGACGGTGACGTCGGGCTTCTGGCGGCGGAAGATTTCGATGCCGTCCTGCAACGCATCGGCGGTGAGCACCTCGCGCCCGGTGGCGTCGAGGCTGCGTCGGAACGAGTAGAGCACGTCTTGCTCGTCGTCTATGACCGGGATTTTTTCCATGACGGGCGGCCTTTGTGCCCGTATGGTGGAACGTCTTTCCGCGCCCCTCCTTACGGGCCGCGGAAGTGTAGAAATGACAACCGGATTTGTAAACGCAATTTCTGAACTGCGGCGGGGTGGCCTGGGCGCATGAAGTGGGCCTTCACGATCTGCAGGGTTTTCGGCATCCGCATCCGGCTGCACGCGACGTTTCTGCTGCTGGTGTTGTGGGTGATGGCGGGGGCTTATGCGGCGGCGGGCGCGGCGGGCGCGTGGTGGGGGCTGGTGTTCGTGGCGGCGGCGTTCGCGTGTGTGGCGCTGCACGAACTGGGGCACAGCGTGGTGGCACAACGGTTTGGCGTGCGGGTCAGTGCGATTACGTTGCTGCCCATTGGCGGCGTGGCGGCACTGCGCTCGATTCCGGAGAAGCCGTCGCATGAGATCGCGATCACGGTGGCAGGGCCGTTGGTGAACGTGGCCATCTTCGGAGTGCTTTATGTGGTCGGCTATTACGCGCCGTTTGACGCGCCGTATTATCGTGGACTGGTGAGCTTCCCCGGCTTGCCAATGAGCCTGGCGGATCTGATCGGGGCGCTGTTGTCGCTGAACAAGCTGATGGTGGTCTTTAACTTGATTCCCGCCTATCCGATGGACGGCGGGCGGTTGTTGCGGGCGACGCTGGCGAGTCTGATGCCGTTTACACGGGCGACAGCGGTGGCGGCGAACGTTGGACGCGGGATCGCGGTGATTTTCATGGTGCTGGGCTTCCTGTGGACTGGGGGACTGGTTCTGGGCATCATCGGCGCGCTGATTTTCTTCGCGGCGGGGAGCGAGCAACAGGCGATCCGGCTGCGCAGCATCCTGCGCGGCGCGACGGTGGGGCAGGTGATGAACCCGGAGTTTGCGCGGGTGACGCCGGACGCGACGGCAGCGGACTGTTACGAGAAAATCTATCGCAGCAGCCAGGACGACTTTCCCGTGATGGCGGACGGCCAGTTGCTGGGCCTGCTGGCGCGCGAGGATGTGCTGGAGACGATGCGGCAAGGCGCGGGGCTGGCGCGCGCGGGGGATTTGATGCGGACCATTTATCACAGGGTGCGGCCCGACATGGCGCTGGAGGTGGCGCACGAGCAGTTGCAGGCGGGCCGGCGGCGGACTTTCCCCGTGGAGCTCGATGGCGCGGTGGTCGGGTTGCTGACGGCGGAGAACGTGCAGCGGTATTTCGCGGCAAAGGTGGAATTGTCGGAGGGGCGGCGTCGGCGCAAATAAGTGTTTCCAAGCCGCGCGGCGCTGTGGTAGAAGCTCCCGCGCTCGCGATGGCGGGCGCGTCACCTTTTACGGAACAAGAACACGATTTATGTCTCAACACCGAAGTTTGCGGGCGAGAGGCACGATGACTGCCAAACGCAATGTGCTGAAGCGGTTCGAACGCGTCGAATTGCTGAAGAAACGCGGCAAGTGGAAGGACGGCGAGCGGGTGTTCAGCCTGCCCAAGACCAAGCCGGAGTGACGACTTTTCGCTGCCGTGAAAACTTCTGAGGAGCCGATCGGAGTGCGGTTGCAGAAGTTCCTGGCCTCTGCGGGACTGGGGTCGCGGCGCGCCTGCGAAGACCTTATCACCGGCGGGCGCGTCAGGATCAACGGCCGCCCCGCGCGGTTGGGCGAGAGCATCAAGCCCGGCGCCGACCGCATCACGCTCAATGGCCGGCCGCTTGCGCGGCAGAAACTGGTTTACGCCGCGTTCTACAAGCCGGTCGGCTACACGTGCAGCACCCGCGACCGCCACGCCGAGCGGCTGGCGGTGGATCTCGTGCCGGACGACTGGCCGCGTGTGTTCAGCGTCGGCCGGTTGGATCGCGACAGCGAAGGGCTGTTGTTGATGACCAACGACGGCCAGTTCGGGCTGCGGCTGACGCACCCGCGCTACAAGATACCGAAGACCTACGAGGTCAGCATCCGGGGGCCGCTCACGGCTGCCGGGATGGAGCGGCTGGTGCGCGGCATGAAGATCGAGGGCGAACAGATGGCCGCCGACAAGGTCTGCCGCGTCCGCCACCGCGGTGAAGAGACCGAGTTTCAGATGATTCTCAGTCAGGGAAAGAAACGCCAGATTCGCCGGATGCTGGCCGAGCTTGGGCACGACGTCGTGCGGCTCAAGCGCACCAGCATCGGGCCGATCAGCCTGGGCGACCTCAAGCCCGGCAAATGGAGACTGCTCAGCCATGAAGAAATGGTCAAACTATCTCGCCTGCGCTAGCGCGGCGCTCGTTGCCATCCTCGCGGCCCACGCCGAGACGGCCACCGTTACCGGCGACCGCGTCAACGTCCGCGCCAAGAACAACTCGAAGGCCGAAGTCGTCCTTCAACTCAACCAGGGCGATTCTGTCGAAGTGCTCGACCCGATTCCCACGCCGAGCGCCGGCACGGTTGTCTTCGCGCGCATCCGAATGCCCGCCACGGGCCGCGTCTGGATCAGCCGCAACCTGATGGACGCCAGCAAGACGTTCGTCACGGGCAACGGCGTCAACCTCCGCGCCGGCCCCAGCACGAACTTTGGCATTGTTGGCAGGACCGACAAAGGCGACCGCCTCGAAATCGTGCAGGAGCAGGGTGACTGGCTTCAAGTGAAAGCGACCGCCAACTGCTGGGCCTACGTTGCCGCGCAATACCTGCAAGTCGGCACGCGCACCGCGGCGGCGGCTCCAGCGCCAGCGCCGGTCGCTCCGGCTCCTGCGCCCGAACCAACGCCGATCGTTCCACCAAGTCCGCCTGTGACAGCCCCGGCTCCGGCACCAGCAGTGGTCGAGAGTCCCGCGCCCGCCGCGCCTGTCGCGCCCGCAATGCCGCCGGCTGCGCCGGAAGCGCCCGCTGTTGCCGTCACGCCAACTCCCGTCGCTCCGCCGCCCGCGCCCGCGCCGGAACCCGCCGCGCCAATGGTTGTTCCGCCTGCGCCCGTGGCAGCGGCCGTTGCTGCCGCAGTTCCAGCGGCTCCGGCAATGCCGGCCGCGCCTGAAGTGGCCCCGGCCGTTGTGCCCGCGCCCCCGCCGCCGGTGGAGGTGCCCGCGAAAGCCGAGGTCGTCAAGGCCGAGGAACCGATCAAGAAACCGGAGCCGGTCAAGAAGCCTGCGCCAGTGAGGAAGCAGCCGCCCAAGAAAGTGGCGAAGCCGAAGCCGGTGGAGAAGGCGAAACCCGCCGAAGTGGCGAAGGTGACGCCGCCGCCGCCTGCTGTGCCGGAAGTCGCTCCTGCAATGCCCGCCGCGCCAGTTGTTGCGCCACCGCCACAACCCACTTTGGAAGAACTCCAGGCGGCCAAGGAAGCCGCGAAGAGGGAAGCGATGACCGTTGCAAAAGCGCCGGAGCTGCCCCCGGGTATCACGCCTCCGCCACCGCTGCCGCCAGCCGAGCCGAAGGCTCCCGAAGCGCCAAAGGTCGCGATGCCGGAGCCTGCTGTGCCGTCAGCGCCGGCGGCTGTGCCTCCGCCACCGCCAAAGGTCGCGATGGTGCAGCCCGTCGAGCCAAAAGTCGAAACACCCGCGCCGCCCGCGCCGACCGTCCCACCTGCGCCAACAGTTCCGCCCGCGCCCGCGCCAGAACCGGTGCCTGCCCCGACAGCGCCAAAGGTCGCGATGGTGCAGCCCGTCGAGCCAAAAGTCGAAACACCCGCGCCGCCCGCGCCGACCGTCCCACCTGCGCCAACAGTTCCGCCCGCGCCCGCGCCAGAACCGGTGCCTGCCCCGACAGCGCCCGCGGTTGCGCCGCCGATGCCTGAAACGCCGAAAGTCGAGCCGGCAGTCGCTCCAGCGCCAGCCATGCCGCCGGCGCCACCGGCTCCTGCGCCGGCCGAGCCGGTCGCGCCACAGCCGCCGCCTGTTGTTGCGCCAGCACCCACGCCGGCCCCGGCCCCGGCCGAGCCTGCTGTGCCTGCGCCGACCGTTGTTGCAGCCGCGCCGCCAGTGGCCCCGACGCCGCCGCCAACGCCGCCTGCTCCGGAACCGGTCAAGCCCGTTATGCCAGCGCCTGTGGCAGTGCCAACACCTCCAGCCGCGCCAGCCGCGCCTGAGGCGGTGGCGCCCGTGAGGACGCAGGTTGCGAAAGCGGTTCCGGTCACACCCGTGGTTGCGGCGTCGGAAAAGCCGATCACGCCGCCGCCCGCCATCGAGGACGCGAACGTCAAGGTGGTCACGCGCGACGGCTGGCTGCGACCCGCGGCGGGCTTGTTCAAGAAGCCCGGCTCGCACCAGCTCATGTCCAGCGACAAGCCCGCGGAGTCCGCGCTCCTCTGCTTCATGTCGAGCACCTCGACCAACCTCGACCAATACGAAGGCAAGCGCGTCCGCATCACCGGCGGCGAGTATTGGCAGCGCGGTTGGAACCAGCCGCTCATCCGCGTCACCAACGTCGAGCTGGTCAAGTAAAGTCCCACGCCCATGGCAGCCCGGATCATTGACGGCAAGACGATCGCCGAGCAGATCAACGCCGAGACGCGCGCGGAATCCCAGCGCCTCAAAGCCCGCGGCATCACGCCCGGCCTGGCCGTGGTCCTGGTCGGCGAGGATCCCGCCTCGAAGGTCTATGTCGCCAACAAGGAGAAAATGGCGGCCGACCTCGGTTTCCATTCGGCGCTCAAGCGGCTGCCCGCCGACACGGGCGAGGGCGACCTGCTGGCGTTGATTGACGACCTGAACTTCGACAGGAAAATCCACGGCATTCTCGTGCAGTCGCCGCTGCCGAAGCATCTGCGCGAAGACGAAATCTGGGACGACATTGACCCGACCAAGGATGTGGACGGGTTTCACCCGCTGAACCTCGGCAGGCTCGCCGCCGGCCAGCGGGCGCCCGTGGCATGCACGCCGGCGGGCATCATCGAGATGCTCGTGCGCAGCGGCGCGATGCCGTCGGGCAAACACGCGGTCATCGTCGGCCGTTCCATCCGCGTCGGCCGGCCGCTCCAACTGCTCTTGAGCCAGAAAGGCCGCGCCGGCGACGCGACCGTCACCGTCTGCCACTCGCGCACGCCCGACATCGGCGCGCACACGCGGCAGGCGGACATCCTCATCGCCGCCATTGGCCAGCCGCGGTTCATCAAGGCGGACATGGTCAAGCCCGGCGCGGTGGTGATTGACGTGGGCATCAACGCGGTGCCAGACGCGACGCGCAAGAGCGGCACGCGGCTGGTGGGCGACGTGGATTTCGACGCGGTGAAGGAAGTGGCCTCGGCGATCAGCCCGGTTCCAGGCGGAGTGGGGCCGATGACGATCGCGATGTTGATGCACAACACCATCGCGGCCTGCCGCGCGCGCGAGAGCGCCTAGCTGCTGCATCGCGCGGTCGCGCCGCGACGTTCGTGTGTGGTTTTTGGATTTTTGTCCTCATGCACTTCTTCGGCAGCTTTGCCAATCCGTTGATCATGCCCAACAGCCCGACGGAGCGGGCGGCGGCGACGCCGTTGTGGAGGACAGGCATCCTCCTGCAGGTCATGTTGGTGATTTGGGTGGTGTTGCTGACGCGGATGGCGAACCGGCCGGAGTTGGGCGGCTGGGCGTTGCTGGTGTTGCTGCTCTCGTTCGTGCCGTATCTGTTCGCGGTGGCGCATGCCAGCCGCCTGCCGCCGCAGGTGGTGGTGCTGGGAATCGTCCTGTTCGCGATCTTCTTCCGGTTGACGGCGCTCTTCGCGCCCGCGGTGCTCTCCCACGACGTGGTTCGCAGCTTGTGGGAGGGGCGCGCGCAGACCTTTGGCTGCAATCCGTATCTGGTGACGCCCGCCTCGCCGAAGGCCGGGCGGCTCGCCCCGGAACTGCTCTCGCAGATCGCAGCCCCGGACATGCCCGCGACGGCTCCGCCGCTGGCCGAGATGATGTTTCGCGCCACGGCGGTGGTCTGGCCGCACGGGCCGGGCTTCCTCAAATTGGTGTTTGCAGGGCTGGACCTGGCGGTGGTGTGGGTGCTCATCCGCCTGTTGCGGTTGCGCACGCTGAGCGAAAGCAGCGTCCTCATCTACGCTTGGAATCCGCTGGTGGTGATGGAGTCTTCGACAAACGGCCACTGGGCGCCGCTGGGGGCGTTCCTGGCGCTGGTGACGATTTACCTCGCGACGCCGGCGGCGAGGAAACGATGGGCCGGGAGCTTCGAGCAGGCGGTGGCGTCGTTGAGCCTTGGTGGGGCGCTGATCGCGCACTATCTGGCCCTGCCGCTGGCGCTGCTGATGGCGCGTCAGATCAAGATGCGGTTCTGGTTCTTCACGGCGCTGGTGCTGGGCGTGTTCTGGCTGCCGTTCCACGACGCGGGCTGGCAACTGTTCGACGGCGTGATTCGTTTGGGGGCCAACGAGCGGTTTCATCACAACTGCCTGTTGTTCGATGGCATTGCATGGCTCGCAACCGCGGCCGGGTTCGGCCCGGCCTGCCGCTGCGAATGGCTGGGTGTGGGCGCGCCGTTGTTGGCGGTGGCGGGGGCGTGGCTGCTGCTGTTTGCGGTGCTGCTGGCGCTGAGAACCGATCCACTGCGGGCCCTTTACTGGCTGGGGGCCGCGTGGCTGCTCCTCAGTCCAGTCGTCGAGCCGTGGCACGTGGCGTGGCTCGTGCCGTTCCTGTGTTTCTTCAACAACACAGGCTGGCTGCTGCTGAGCGCCAGCGTGTTGTTGAGCTACGTGCCGCGCCTGGTCGAGCTTCAGACCGGCGTGCGTGTCGAGTCGCTGGGATTGAGACTGGCGGAATACCTCCCCGCCTTGGCGCTGATGGCTTGGAGCGCGCTGGCCCCCTACGTCGTCCCCGCCCTCAAGCACGAGGTCAAACGCGGTAAGATGTGACCAGATAATCAGCACTGCGGGAGCGAGGGCGCTTTTCGGCGTCCGTCTATGACGTGGGCGAGGGCGAGGAAAGGATGGCGCAGGGGCATTCGCGGGCCGGCGTAGCGCATGACGACCTTGATTTGCTTGCGCGGGTCGGGGGCGTAGCAGTGGACGGGGCACTTGGCGCAGGTGGGTTTCTTCCCGCCGAACACGCAGCGGTCGAGCCGGCGCTGGACGTAGTCCCGGAGGCCGTCGCATTGCGGGCAGAGGCTGCCTTGGGTCTTGTGATGGTCGCGGCAGTAGAGGCGGATCATCGCCAGGACGGTGCGGCGTTCGCGGGTCAGGCGGCGGGAAAGCATGGTGAATGGGGGCGGATGAGCGAATCTCGAATTGCCAGTTGCCAGCAGCTCATCACGCGGCGCTGACTTCGAGCATGCGCTGGATGGGCCGAAGGGCGCGCTGGCAGATGTCGCGCGGGACCTCGATGCGGTTGGAGAGGTTCTGGAGGCAGTCGCGGAGCTTGTCGAGCGTGGCGAGTTTCATGAACCGGCACTCGTTGCGGCGGCAGTTGTCGGTGGCGGCGGGGACGAAGGTCTTGCCGGGGCATTCCTTGTGGAGGCGGTGCAGCATGCCGACCTCGGTGGCGATGATGAACGCCGGGGCGGGATTCTCGCGGCAGAACTTGACCATCTTCTCGGTGGAGCAGACCTCGTCGGCGAGCTGGCGGACGGGGCCGATGCATTCCGGGTGCGCGACGAGGAGCGCGCCGGGATGGTCGCGTTTCATCTTATAGATGGAGTCGTGGGTCCACTGGACGTGGACGTAACAGGAGCCGGGCCAGAGGTCCATCTTGCGGCCGGTTTTCTGCATGACCCACTGGCCAAGGTTCTGGTCGGGACAAAAGAGGATGGGTTGGTCGGCCGGGATGCTCTGGACGATCTTGACGGCGTTGCCGGAGGTGCAGATGACGTCGCTGAGGGTTTTGACGCCGGCGGAGCAGTTGATGTAGCTGACCACGGCGTGCCGCGGGTGTCGTCGTCTCCACGCGGCGAGGGCGTCGGCGTTGCACGAGTCGGCCAGCGAACAGCCCGCGTCGAGGTCGGGCATGATGACGGTCTTGCCGGGGTTGAGGATCTTGGCGGTCTCGGCCATGAAATGGACGCCGCAGAAGGCGATGACTTCGGAGTCGGTCTTCGCAGCTTGCTGGGAGAGGCCGAGGGAGTCGCCGACGAAGTCCGCCACGTCCTGAATCTCAGGCGCCTGGTAGTTGTGCGCGAGGATGACGGCGCGGCGCTGGCGTTTCAGTTCCAGCACTTCATCCCGCAATGTTGCGGCCAGTGCAACCATGACAGTCTTTCTTTAGAGGAGAACGGCGGTGGTGTCAAACGGCGCCGTCTTTCCCGTTGACGCGGTTTGCGGGGGCTTGTTAGTGTCCGCGGGCAACTGAGAGAAGGGTTGCTCCGAGCTGTTTGGGTCGGGGCTTTTTCTTTGGCCCGTGGCCGGATGAATCACCGCGGATGGTGATGCCGGACGTCCAGCGGTCAGAGACCGTCGCTACAGTTCTCAATCAAGGTTCCAGACGATTATGCCAACGACAATTCTGGTGGGCGCCCAGTGGGGCGATGAAGGGAAGGGAAAGATCATTGACGTGCTGATGGACCGGCACGACGTGGTGGTGCGTTACGCGGGCGGCAACAACGCCGGCCACACGGTGAAGATCGGCGAGGAAAAGTTTGTGTTGCACCTGATTCCCTCGGGCATCCTGCGGCCCGGCAAGGTCTGCGTGATCGGCAACGGGGTGGTGGTGGATCCGATCGCGCTGGTGACGGAACTGGACGGCCTGCTCAAGCAGGGCATCGCAGTCAATCGGGGTTTGGGCGCCAAGCTGCTGTTGTCGGAGACGGCGCACATGGTCATGCCCTATCACCGGTTGCTGGACGAACACCGCGAGATCCAGAAGGGCAAACGGAAAATCGGCACGACCAAGCGCGGCATCGGGCCGGCCTATGGCGACAAGGCGGCCCGCACGGGGCTGCGGGTGATTGACCTGTTGAAGCCGGAGCGGTTCGCCGAGAAGCTTCGGATGAGGATTCGCGAGAACAATGAAATCCTGCGGACGTTCGGCGTGATGCCGCTGTCGTGCGCGAAGATTCTCAAGGAATACCTGGCGGCGGGCAAGCGGCTGCGGTCGTTCATCGCGAACACGGTGGTCTATCTGCACGAGGCGATCAAGGCCGGCAAGAATGTGCTGTTCGAGGGCGCACAGGGGACGTTCCTGGACATTGACCACGGCACGTATCCCTACGTCACCTCGTCGAACACGACCGCCGGGGGCGCATGCACCGGTTCAGGCATGCCACCGAACAAGGTGGACAAGGTGGTGGGCGTGTTGAAGGCCTACACGACGCGCGTGGGCGGGGGGCCGTTGCCGACGGAGAACCAGATGCTCGGCGACCTGTTGCACGGGCTGGGGCGCGAGTTTGGCGCCACGACCGGCCGGCCGCGGCGGATCGGGTGGTTCGACGCGGTGGCCACGCGCTACGCGGCGATGGTGAATGGCATTGACGATCTGGCGGTGACGAATCTCGACGGACTGGACACGCTGGAGCATATCCGCGTGTGTGTCGCCTACAAGGCCGACGGCAAGACCCATGAAGTCCTGCCGAACGATCCAGACGTCCTGGCGCGCTGCAAGCCGGTTTATGAGGAGTGCGAAGGCTGGAACACGGACTTGTCGGCGGCCAAGACTTGGGACGATTTGCCAAAGAAGGCGCGGAATTATCTGCGGAAGATCGCCGCGTTGACCGGCGCGAAGCTGGGCATGGCCTCGGTCGGCCCGCGGCGCGAACAAACGATTTGTGTCAGATAACCCCTCCACGGCATTGCCATGAGTGGCAGCGAGAACATTCCACGCCACGTCGCGATCATCATGGACGGCAACGGGCGCTGGGCGCGCGAGCGCGGCCTGCCGCGCGTCGAGGGGCATCGCGCGGGCGCGGAGAGTGTGCGGACCATTGTGCGGGCGGCGGGGGAGGTGAGCGTCGAGTTCCTCACGCTGTATGCGTTTTCCATTGAGAACTGGATACGGCCGCGCAGCGAAACCTCGGCTTTGATGAAGCTGCTGTCCCTTTACCTCCGCAACGAGGTCCGCGAGTTGAACAAGAACAATGTGCGGCTCGAAGCCATCGGGCGGCTGGGAGACCTGCCCGAAACGGCGCAGCGCGAGATGGACGCGGCGCGACGGGCAACGGCGAACAATACGGGGCTGACGCTCATCCTTGCGCTGAGCTATGGCGCGCGCGCGGAAATTGTGGATGCTGTCCGTTCCATCACGGCGGATGCGCAGGCGGGCGTCGTGAAGCCGGAGCAGGTGGACGAGGCGCTGTTGTCGTCGCGGCTCTACACGGCGCGGTATCCGGACCCGGATTTGTTGATTCGCACGAGCGGCGAGATGCGGTTGAGCAACTTCCTGCTGTGGCAGATGTCCTACGCGGAGATGTGGATCACGCCGACCCTGTGGCCGGATTTCCGCAAGCCGGAGTTCCTGAAGGCCATCGAGGAATACGGGAAACGACAACGCCGCTTCGGCGGGGTGGAGCCGGCCTGACATGTTCGCGCAACGACTCCTGAGCACGGTGGTGATGTGGAGCGTGGTGCTCGGCTTGGTGTTCCTCGCGCCGCCGTTTTGCAGTTGGGGGCTGCTGGCGTTGCTGGGGTCGCTGGCGCTGTGGGAGCTTTACACCATCATCGAGAAGGCGAACCTGCGCGTGCTGAAACTGTGGGGCATCACCGCGGGTTTCGTGTTGCTGACGGGGAGCTGGTTTTTCTTCAAGCATGGCGTCGTGTCGGCGAAGTCGCACGGGTTCGAGGCGGCGGTGTTGTCGCTGGCGGTGGGGGGGGCGTTTGTGTGGACGCTGACGCAGAAGGATAACCCAAAGCCGATCGAGACGATGGCAGCGACGATCTTCGGTGTGGTGTATGTGAGCTGGCTGTTCAACTTCATCACAAAAATTCATTACATCCATCCCGCTGAAATGCTGGAGTGCGGCCATCGGTTGTTCTGCGGCAAATACGCCGTGCTTTATTTGGTATTGGTGACCAAGTTCAGCGACGCGGGCGCCTATGTCACGGGCAGACTCTTGGGACGGCACAAGCTGATTCCCCGCGTCAGCCCCGGCAAGACGTGGGAGGGGACGGTTGGCGGCGTGGTGGTGGCGGCGCTGGCTGGGTGGGGGACATTCTTCTTGTTCCGTGAATCGCTGGAACAGTTGGGCATGACGGCCATGCACTCGCTGGTGGTGGGCGCGCTGCTGGGCGTGGTGGGAATCGTGGGCGATCTCGCCGAGTCGCTGATCAAGCGCGAGGCTGGCGTAAAGGACTCCGGCAGTTGGCTGCCGGGCATCGGCGGCATGCTGGACTTGATTGACAGCTTGCTCTTTACAGCACCCGCCCTTTACGCTTACCTGCGGTTGATTTTACGCTCTTCATGAAAAACGTGGTCTTACTCGGTTGCACTGGCTCGATTGGCCAGAGCACGCTCAAGGTTGCCGCCGACCTGCGCGGCCAGATGCGCTTGGTGGGGTTGGCGGCGCGTTCCAGCGTGGAAGCGCTGGAACGGCAGACCCATGAGTGGAAGCCGAAGGCCGTGGCGATTTACGATGACAAATACCACGGGACGTTGAAAGGCCGGCTTCCTTCCGGCGTGAAGTGCCATACGGGGCTGGATGGCTTGGTGGAACTGGCCACGATGCCGGAAGCGGACATCGTCCTGGTGGCGATCGTGGGCACAGCCGGCTTGCAGCCCGCCTTGGCGGCGATCCGGGCGGGCAAGACGCTGGCGATTGCCTCGAAGGAAATCCTCGTGATGGCGGGGGAGATCGTCATGCGCGAGGCGCGGAAGCATGGCGTGAAGGTGCTGCCGGTGGACAGCGAGCACAGCGCGATTTTCCAATGTCTCGAAGGCCGCCATCCTGAGGATGTGCGGCGGTTGCTGCTGACGGCCTCCGGCGGGCCGTTCCGCAAGAAGACGAAAGCGGAACTGGCGGATGTGACCGCCGCCGACGCGCTGCGGCATCCGACGTGGAACATGGGCAGCAAGATCACCATTGATTCCGCGACGCTCTTCAACAAGGGCCTGGAGATGATCGAGGCGCGGTGGCTGTTCGGGTTGGGGATGGACCGCGTGGGCGTGGTGGTGCACCCGCAGAGCATCGTGCATTCGATGGTGGAGTTTGTGGACGGGTCGGTGCTGGCGCAGCTCAGCGCGCCCGACATGCGCTACCCGATCCAATACGTCATCACCCATCCGCGCCGGCAGTCGAACACGATCCCATTCACGGATTTCACGAAACTGCCACCGTTGACGTTCGAGACGCCGGATGCCGACAAGTTTCCCGCGCTGCGCCTCGCCCGCGAGGCCGGCACCACCGGCGGCACCATGCCGGCCGTGATGAACGCCGCGAACGAAGTGGCTGTCCCAGCTTTTATGAATGGAAAAATACGGTTCCCCCGGATTTGGGAGACGGTTGAGAAGGTCATGAGCCGCCACCAGACGGTCCACGCGCGGACGCTGGAGCCGATCATCGAAGCGGACCGCTGGGCGCGAGAGGAGGCGGCCCGGCTGTGCTAGACACCTCGTTGGCCATCCTTATCATGCTCCTGTTGTTCGGGGCGAGCATCTTTGTCCATGAACTGGGCCACTTCTGGCTGGCACGCCGGAAGGGAATGAAGATCGAGAGGTTTTCGGTCGGCTTCGGTCCGGCAATCTGGAAGACCGTCCGCCACGGCGTCGAGTATCGCTTGAGCGCGATCCCGCTGGGCGGCTACGTGTTGTTGCCGCAGATGAACCCGGCGGAGGCGCTGGAAGGCAGGAGCGAATCGAAGGAACCGCTGCCGCCCGTCTCACCGTGGGCGAAGATCATCGTGGCGTTGGCCGGGCCGGCGATGAACGTGGCTCTGGCACTGGCGCTGGCCATCCTGATTTCCGTGCACGGCATCCCGTCTGACCAAAGCCCGGAGATGCTGGTGATTTCGCGCTTGTTGCCGGAGAGCGCCGAGGCAAAAGCCGGTTTGAAGATTGGCGACCGCATCGAGGAAATTGATGGCTGCCGCGTCCTGAAGCTTGAGGACGTGCTGCAATTCGTCATGACCTGCACGACCGAGGAGGTGCCGTTTGGCGTGCGGCGCGGCGAAAAGCGGGTGTCGGTCAAGGTTCCGATCTTGCTCGATGCGGAGATGGGGTTGCGGGTGCCGCAGTTTGAGGTGGGCGAGTCCACGTTCATCCGCGGCATCGAGGCGAACTCGCCGGCGGACCGGGGCGGATTGCAGATCGGCGACCAGGTCATTGCCCTCAACGGCCAGCCGGTCCTGAACATGAGCCACATGATCGAGTTGACCAAGGACCAGGGCGGCAAGGAGGTCACGCTCGACATCGCGCGCAAGAAGGCGCGCCAGCAGTTGAAGGTGACGCCGTTTTACGACGACGTGAAGAAACGCGCCCGCATCGGGGTCGTCATCGGGTTCGACCCGAACCTGCCGAAGGTGACCATCTATCCGTCCCCGCTGGACCAGCTCTGGCATCCGGTGGTGAACATCACGCGCACGTTGTGGGCGTTGTTGCATCCGCGCGTGACGGGCGTGACTCCGGGCAAGCTCAGCGGCGCGCCGGGCATCATGTATGTGCTGACGCAGGAGGTGAAGAGCAGTTGGCTGAAGGGCCTGGACTGGACGGTGTTTCTGAACGTCAATCTGGCGATCCTCAACCTGCTGCCGCTGCCGGTGCTGGACGGCGGTCACATCCTGTTCGCGCTGATGGAATGGGTCCGCCGCAAGCCGCTCAACGTCCGTTTCGTGCGCGTGACGTGGACGGCGTTCACGGTGCTGTTGCTGACGTTCGCGGTTTACGTCAGCGCCAAGGACCTCTGGACCATCGCGCGGATCAGTTGGTTCCCCTCGAAGGCCGCAGCGACGAACGCGGCGCCGGCGATAGCGGCGCCACCGGGGAAATGAAATACTGCCACAGTCCATTCAGCTATCGTCGCCGCCAGACACGCGCCGTGAACGTTGGCGGCGTCCACGTTGGCGGCGACAGCCCGATCCGCGTCCAGAGCATGCTTACCTCGGACACCATGAACACCGAGGCGTGCGTGAACGAGGCGCTGCCCATCATCGCCGCGGGTTGCGAGATCATCCGCATCACGGCCCCCACGGTGAAGGACGCCGAGAACCTCAAGAACATCGTCGCGGCGCTGCGCGCCCGTGGCGTGAAGACGCCCGTCGTGGCAGACATCCATTTCAAGCCGGAGGCCGCGATGGAGGCGGTGAAGTGGGTCGAGAAGATCCGGGTGAATCCCGGCAACTACGCGGACAAGAAGAAGTTTGTCGTGAAGGAATACAGCGACGAGCAATACGCGGCGGAGCTGGTGCGGCTGGAGGAGGCGTTCACGCCCTTGGTGCTGGAGTGCAAGCGGCTTGGGCGCGCCATGCGCATCGGCACCAACCACGGCTCGCTTTCCGACCGCATCCTGAACCGCTATGGCGACACACCGATGGGGATGGTGGAGAGCGCGTTCGAGTTTGCCCGCATCTGCCGCAAACACGCTTTCCACGAGTTGATGTTCTCGATGAAAGCCTCGAACCCCAAGGTGGTCATCGAGGCTTACCGGCTTCTGGCTGCCAGGATGGATGAGGCGGGCTGGGATTACCCGTTGCACCTCGGTGTCACGGAGGCGGGCGAGGGCGAAGACGGACGCATCAAGTCGGCGGTCGGCATTGGGGCGCTGCTGGAGGACGGCATCGGTGACACGGTGCGCGTGTCGTTGACGGAGGACAGTGTGCATGAGATTCCCGTGGCCCATGCACTGGTGAAGAAGTTCAACGACCGGCTCGGCCAGCCGCCCGCACCGGAGCCTGCGGTGAAGGTGAAGGAGTCGCGCGACCCGTTCAGTTACGCGCGTCGGCAGACGCGGGAGTTGACGATCAACAGCGTGAAACTCGGCGGCGAGAACCTCCTGCGGGTTTGTGTGGCGGCATCAGCCTGCGAAAAGCTGTCGGCGAAGCTGACAGCCTTGGGTGACACGCGGCCGGAGTTGATCCACGAGAAGAGCGGCGTGGTCGAGGTGGACCCGCTGCGGGATGGCGATTTCGCGCGCGTGAACGAAAACGCGCTGGTGACGGTCAAAGACGGGGTGCAGCTCAGTCCCTTGGTCGCATTCCGCATCCTGGCCGCGAAGTTGGACGCGCGCGGTTGTCGCGCGCCGATTTTGTTGAAGGACGTGTTGTCGGCGTCGCCGCCGGCGATGGAGCCGCTTGACGCGATGTTGAACGCGGCGACGATGATCGGCGGGATGATCTGCGACGGGATCGGGGATGCGGTGCTGGTGCGGGGTGAGGCGGGCGCAGGCGCGGGTCTGCGGCTGGGCTACAACATCCTGCAGGCGTGCGGCAGCCGGTCGTTCAAGACGGATTATGTGGCGTGCCCGAGCTGCGGCCGGACGTTGTTCAACCTGCAAACGGTGACAGCCCGGATCAAGGCCGCGACACAGCACTTGAAGGGCGTGAAGATCGCGATCATGGGCTGCATTGTGAACGGCCCGGGCGAGATGGCCGACGCGGATTTTGGCTACGTTGGCGGCGCGCCGGGCAAGGTGAACCTTTACGTTGGCAAGGCGGCGGTGAAGTTCAACGTCCCCGAAGCGGAGGCCGTGGACCGCTTGGTGGACCTGATCGAAGAACACGGCAAATGGGTGGAGCCTTCCCCCTGCAAGGACGGGGAAATGGCTGCGGCGAAGTCTTGACCGCCCGCCCCGCGAATTGCTATTGCTGAACGGACCCTATGGCCACTCAACGCACTGCTGCTGCAACCGCGCCGTCCGCACGGGCGGACAACCCGGTGTCGTTCGAGATCCCGCAGACTGAGCCGGCGTTCCGCCGATGCGACTGGATCGCGGCGGGCGTGTCGTTCGCGATCGCAATGATCGCCTACATCTGCATGATGTCGCCGAGCGTGACGCTGGAGGATTCGGGCGAACTGATCACCGGCGCGCACACGTTCGGCGTGCCGCATCCGCCGGGCTATCCGATCTGGACGATTCTCTGCTGTCTCTTCGATCATTTGAATCCCTTGAGTCCGATACCGCTGCCGGAAGGCGTCGTGGGCGTGAGCCGCCGGGCGTTCAACATTGGCTGGCGGGTGTGTTTCGCGAGCGGGACGTTCGGTTCGCTGGCGGTGGGGCTGCTGGCGCTGTTGGGGTCGCGGTCGGGTTCGATGTTCATCCGTTCGGTGAAGGGGCTGAGCGAACGGCTGAACGAACGGCAGGAGCGGCTGATCGCGTCAGTGTGCGGGGCTGGTGGCGCGCTGGTGTTCGCGTTCAGCCCGGTGCCCCTGGCGCAGTCGGTGGTCGCGGAGGTTTACTCGCTGAACTCGTTGTTCATGGGCGCGACGCTGGCGACGATCTTCGTCTGGATGCTGAAGCAGCAGGACAAGTATCTGTATTGGACGTGTTTCCTGTGGGCCTTGGGGCTGACGAACCACCAAACGCTGCTGTTCATGGCGCCGGCCTTCTTCATCGTCGTGGCGCTGGTCAGTGTGCCGGTCTTGATGGACTTGCTGGTGGCGTCGTGCTGGGTGGCAGCCGTGGGGATGTGGTTCATGCAATGGCTGGTGGATGGCACCACGCCAATCTTCCAATCGAGCTACTTCTGGCAGGGCGCGATGGGGGCGGTGGCGCCGGTCCTGATCTTTCTGGTCGGTGAAGTGTTGCAGCATCGGTTCGGCTGGCAGACGCGCGTGAACTGGAAACGCGCGGCGATTATCGGGGGATGCGTCCTTGGCGGTCTCGCGTTTTACGGCTACTCGCCTCTGGCCTCGTTGACCAACCCGCCGATGAACTGGGGTTACACGCGCGACAAGGATGGGTTCTGGCATCACCTGAGCCGCGGCCAGTATGAAAAGGTGAAGGTCTGGAGGCCGTTGGGGGTGTTCGCCGATCAATTGTTCTTCTTCAGCAAGGACCTGCGCGACCAATACACGTCGCTGATGGTGATGATGGGGCTGGGTTCATCCATGTGGATGTGGAGCGGCGACCGTCGGTCGAAGAAGTGGATGATCTTCATGCTGGCAGGGATATTCTTCACGAGCTTCACGTTCATCTTCCTGGCCAACCCGACGCTGGATCGTGCCGTGCGGTTCAACGACCGCGTGTTCTTCATTCCCACCCACGCCATGTTCTGCGCGTGCATTGGCTACGGCCTGATGTGGGGCTTCTCGTATCTGGTGGGGCATTTGGAGAAACTGCGGTGGCTGCTGTTCGGCGGCCTGACCGGCGCGTGCCTGCTGCAGCTTGCGTATCAACTGGTCTATCACACCCGTTCGGAGACGGCCGCGGAACGCGAATGGATATGGGTGGGTGTGCAGGTCGCGTTTTTGTTCGGTCTGGCGCTGGTGTTGCTGTTCAGTGAGAGGGACAAGGTGCCGCTGCGGTCGACGCTGGCACTGGTCGCTTTGCTGCCACTGGCGGGACTGACGCGCAACTGGGCCGACAACGAGCAACACGGGCATTACTATGGCTGGTATTTCGGATACCACATGTTCGTGCCGGGCGGCGGCTATCCCGACATGGACAAGGACGCGATCCTCTACGGCGGCACCGATCCGGGCCGTTTCGTGCCGACCTACATGATCTTCTGCCCCCGCGTCCGCCCGGACGTTTACATCATCACGCAAAACGCGCTGGCTGAGAACACCTACCTCCGCTACCTGCGCGCCCAATACAGCCCGTCCCGCAAGAAGGACGGGTTCAACTGGTTTGAAAAGCTCCTTCAGCGCGACACGACCTACCCGAAGGAGGACATCTACATCTCGACGGATGAGGACAGTGCCGCGGCCATCCGCTCCTACGTCGAGGAGTTGCAGCGGCGCCCCGCGATGCCGGGAGAGCAAGTGTCCGTCGTCAATGGGCGCGTCAACATCCAGGGCATCCAGGCGGTCACCGCCCTTAACGGGTTGGTGTCCAAGCAGATTTTCGACAAGGAACACCACAAGCGGAGCTTCTACGTCGAGGAGAGCTTCGTCATCCAGTGGATGTATAACTATCTGGAGCCTTACGGGGTCATCATGAAGATCAACCGCGACCCGCTGCCGAAGATCACGCCGGAGATGGTCGCGCTCAACCGCCAGTATTGGGACAATTACGTCCAGAAATACTTGGTCAACGACCCGACGTTCCGACGCGACGACGACGCCCAACGCGCCTTCTCCAAGCTGCGCACCGCCCACGCGGGGCTTTACGCGTGGCGCGCCACACTGGCGCCGCCCGAACAGCGGCAGCCCGAATTGGCGCCTGAAGCAGAGTATGCCTTCAAGCAATGTCTCGAACTCTGCCCGTTCAACGTCGAGGCAACGATCCGTTACGCCGAATTTCTCACGCGGCTGGAGCGCTACGGTGACGCGCACAAGCTCGTCACCGACTACAAGAAATACGACCCCCAGAACCCGCAGATACCCGTTGTGCTGAGCCAAATCCAGCAATTGAGCCAGATCGCCCGGCAGGAGATCGAGTTGCGCCAGAAGCTGGCGGCGACGCCGGGCGACCTGAACCACATCATGCAGTTCCTGTCCGTGCTGGCCACGCGGGGCAAGTTCCCGGAGATGGACGGGATCATTGATCAACTCATCGAACACAAGGAGATGCCCGCGCAGCATTTCAAGACCATTGCCCAGACCTACGTGCAGCTCAACCGGTTCGATCGCGTCGAGAAGGTGCTGCGCAAGTATCTCGGTTTCTACCCCGACGACGCGCAGGCGTGGTATGACCTCACCGTCGTCCTGGTGCAGGCGCAACAGGCCGATCCTGCGCTCGAGTGCCTGGAGAAAGCGATCCGGATCAATCCCGCCATCAAACAAGCCGCGCAACAGGATGGCCGGCTCGACCGCGTGAAGCTCTTCCCGCGTTTCCAGCAACTGGCGCGGTGAAACCGATGCAGCGGTTTGGGGCAAGGACAGGGCCAGCCGTGTGGAAAAATGGCGGGAGCGACGGGACTCGAACCCGCGGCCTCCTGCGTGACAGGCAGGCGCTCTAACCAACTGAGCTACGCCCCCGCCGGGAGCGAATCGGCGCACGAGGTTACGCAGCGGCCCTGTGAAGTCAACTGGAAACAAGAGGCCATCAACCGCAAGGGCGCAACTTGACACACGCACCAAGTCCCGAAAGGGACGGTCGAGAATAGC
>DYDC01000307.1 GCA_020718125.1 Methylacidiphilum sp.
CGGTTGTAATCCGGCGATTCGCTCTGACAAAATGCGCGCGGGTAAGGTCATCCATGAAAAACACCGGGTTGGTATGGGCCTTCGATCTGGGCAAAGCCTCCATCGGCGAAGCTGTGCGCACCCCGGCTGACAACCAGCGAGGAATATGAACTGTGGCCATGAAATCTTCCGGTGACAACCGTGCGCCTGGCCCGGAAGATTGCTGGGCGAAGACGACGAAGGACGGACAGCCCGGCATCAGCGTCCGCGACCATTGCCTCAACGTCGGCTGTGTGGCGGAAGCGTTGATCGCGGCCTTGCCGGAGCCGCTTCGCGCGTTGCTGCCGCCCGGCGCGGCCACCCTCGCGGCGTTGCATGATGTCGGGAAAATCTCGCCGGGGTTTCAGCAGAAGTGTCGAACGTGGTTGGCGACACACCCGTTGCCGCCCGAACTCTACGAAGCCGATCACGCCAAAGTCAGCCAATGGTTTCTCCAGTCGTGGCCTCAGTCGGAGGCACACAAGCTCCGCCGGTGGTTCATGGCTGTGGGCGCGCATCACGGACAGAGCAGAGGCGACTGGATCAAGTCTGCGAAATACGGCGGCACAGACATCAAGCATCGCGGGGGAAGTGAATGGGACCAAGCGCGCCGCGAACTGGCCGAAGAATTGCGCGCGTCTTTCAAACCCGCGGATGACCTGCCCGGCTGGCCTTCAGATTCACCGGCGTCAAATTCATGGCAGGCACGCATCGGTTACTTCGCGGGTTTGCTCGCTGTCGCGGACTGGCTCGGTTCGGATGAGCGGTTCTTCTCTGCCGGCGTGGAGTCTCCGCCAGTGTCACCGAGCGAGCGGAGAGGAAAGGCGCAGAAGGCTCTGTCGGCAATCGGGTTTGGCAGTCCGCAAGTTCACGATGACCTTAGCTTCACCCGCCTCTTCCCGGAACTATCCGCGGCCAATGCTCTCCAGAAAGCTGCGGCAGATTCCGTCCTTGCGCCGGGTCTTTATATCATCGAAGGGCCAATGGGCTGCGGCAAGACCGAGGCCGCACTGCTAACCACAGCAAAGCTCATCGCCAGCGGCCAGGCGCGGGGCCTCTACTTCGGCCTCCCCACCCAGACAACCAGCAATCGGCTCTATGAACGGGTCGAGCCTTTCTTGGCAAATCTACTCATCAATCCCGCAACGCTGCGGCTGGCCCACGGTGCTTCATGGTTGCGAGCCGATGATGTGTTGCATGTCCGTCCCGCATGGGCGCCGGTCGCTGGCGCAAGCAAGGACGAAGACGCAACCAGCGCATGGGCTGCCTGTGCTTGGTTTGCATCTGTTCGCCGGGCGCTGCTCGCGCCGTTCGGAGTCGGCACGGTGGATCAGGCGTTGCTCGGCGTCGTCGCGGCGAAACACTTCTTCGTGCGGCAATTCGGTCTGGCGGGCAAAGTCGTGGTGCTCGATGAAGTTCACTCTTACGACCTCTACACCAGCACGCTTGTGGACGAGTTGGTGACCGACCTCCTGCAACTGCGCTGCACCGTGCTTGTGCTCTCGGCCACGCTCACGCGTCGCCGCCGCGATCAACTCTTGGAACGTGCCCGCTGTGCGCTGCTCGGCCTGCCCGATCCGCCACCGTTCGAGGAAGAACCTGCGCCGCCCGCCGAGCCCCCACCGCTTCCTTACCCGTTGCTCTCGGGAGTCAATCAATGGGGCGAACCGATTGAAGCTGAGGTGGACGAGACGTCTAAACCCAAACCGCCTGTGAAGCTTCGGTGCCACGAGTTTCGCTTTGAGGAACTGGCTGCCGAGTGTGCCACCCGCGCGGAAGCCGGACAGGTCGTGCTCTGGATTCGCAACACGGTGGCTGAATCGCAGCGCGCCTTCGGCGCGATCAAGAGCGCGGTCTCCACTGGTGGGCCGGAAATCGTCCTGCTCCACAGTCGCTTCCCGTGGTTTCGCCGGGACGCTCTCGAACAAGAGTGGTTGGCCCGACTCGGCAAAGACGGCGTGAACCGTCCGCGCGGCTGCGTCGTCGTCGCCACACAAGTCGTCGAGCAAAGCGTGGACATAGATGCCGACTTTCTCATCACCGACCTCGCCCCGACCGACATGCTGCTACAGCGGCTCGGCCGGCTCTGGCGTCACGACCGACCGCAGCGCCCTAATTTGGAAGCGGGACCGGAGGCATGGATTCACGCGCCCAACTGTGACGGATTGACCAAACCAGCCGACATCAAGGCGAAGCTCAAGGGTCTTGCTCCGCCTTACGACGCCTACGTGCTGTTGCGCTCGCGACGCGAATGGGCCGGTCGCCCCGCCATCGCGCTGCCCGGCGAAATCCGCGGAATCCTTGAAGCGACTTACGCGCCGTGGGCGGATGAGCCGGCAACCTGGACCAAGCTCCGTGGGGAATTGGAAAAGAGGAAAGCCAGGTTCATTGGCAAAGCCCTCGGTGCAAGCAATCGCTGGAGCCAGCCGGCGCTGAACGACGACGAAGGGGTGCAGACGCGACTGAACGAGCTTCCCACCGTCACGCTCGTTCTCCTTCGCTCGCTCGAGCGCCGACCCAGCGAAGTCCACTTCACCCCGCTCGACGGCGAGCCGGTCATCGCCGTTGAGCGGGAATGGTCGCGCGATGCGGCGGTCGCTCTTCACCGCAACCACGTGAAGATTCCCGCGTGGTGGGTCCAACGACTCGAACCAGACCGGCCCGAAGCGCTGCGCCGCTACTTTCTCGGTCGCTGGGCGTGGGCCAAGTGGGACGGTGAAAACCTTTGGCTGAATGGCCGCGAAGGCGAAAACGCCGGTCTGAAATATCTTCCCGACCGGGGCGTTTGGTGTGAAACTCCCGGCAAGCAATTTCCAAAGTCGGATTACGACGAGGACGACGATGAATTTGGCGACTGACAAATGGATTCCGGTGCTGCGCCGGGATGGCCGGCAGGACGAGGTCAGCTTGGTTGCAGCGTTCACGGAAGGCGAAGACATCGCCGATCTCGCGGTGCGTCCGCCCGAACGTATCGCGCTGATGCGTCTGCTGCTTTGCGTGGCCCACGCCGCGCTCGATCCCGGCGGCAAAGACCCGCGCCCGCGCGACCAGGACGACTGGCATGGCTGCCGCGGCGAACTGGCCGAGCGAACCAAAGCCTACCTCCGAGAATACCAAGCCCGGTTCGAGTTGTTCGGGAACGAACAAAGGTTTCTTCAAGTCCAAAAGCTGGTTCCGCTGAATGCCGAAAAGGAGGCGAACTGGACTGACAAACTGGACGTGGCACTGGCCACAGGCAACAACACGACACTTTTTGACAATGCAGGTGGTTCGGATCGCAGCTTCAAGCACGCACCACTGGGGTTGATGCTTTTGGCTTTCCAGAACTTTTCGCCCTGCGGACGCATCGGTGTCGCAAAGTGGGGTGAAACCGAAACTCTTGGAGCCGGGTCGAGCAATCACGCTGTCTGTGCTTCCGGTAATGCTCTGCACGCCTTCATTCGTCGTCCAACATTGATCGAGACTATCCACGCCAATCTAATCAACTACGACGACTTCACACAGCACGCGGGCCGCAGCGGCTCTTGGGGGCGACCGGTTTGGGAAGCAATGCCAACAGAACCTGCTACTGTGCCTGTGCTAACCCGCAGCTACTTGGGCCGCCTCGTGCCGCTGTGTCGGGCCATCCGTCTGGACGACAACGGCAAGACGATGGTTCTCGCCAACGGCTTGGATTACCCGGCCTTCGATGAGGTCTTCGCCGAACCATCCACCACCATCATCGCCATCAAAGACCAGGCCGAACGGAAAACCCTG
>DYDC01000308.1 GCA_020718125.1 Methylacidiphilum sp.
AGGCGAAATTTCTTGTTTTGGTTCAACAGCCGATTCGCGTCTGGGAACCTGCGGGTCATCGTTCTGCCGCCAAGTCTGCGATTCGCCAGCCCACCCAGTCCAGGGGCAGCGCCAGGAAGTCAATCGGCGTTGGCGCCAAGTGTGTGTGCGCGCTCACCAGCACCCGCTCCGGGCCGCCCATCGCGTCCAGCGGCACGCGAATCGTGATGAACTTCAAGTGACGTTCCACGCGGACCGTGTCGCTGCGGATCTTCCTGGCCTGGTCATAGACACCATAAAACACGTGGGCGAGCTTCACGTGCAGCTTGGGCATCTGCCCGAACGGCCGGTCGCTGCGGTGGCCAAAAAAGGCGATCGTGGCTTCTACGCCGACGGTCAGCGGCCGCGACAACTCGATTGTAAACACCAGCTTGCCGTCCTCCAGCGCGAGCGACTTGGAGATGACGCCCACGAACATCGAGCGCTCGTCATCGGACAACCCCTCATCCGGTTTCCGCTGCGCCGCCCCGGCTGTCGGGGGCGAGAGCCGCACCGGTTGTCCCGCCTGCCGCAACGTGACCGGCGGGAAGTCGCCAAACAGTTCGTTCGCGCGCACGAAGGACTGGAGATAGCCGCCGCTGACCATGTATTGGCTTCGGTAGGCAGCGACGGCACTGCGTTTGCGCTCCACCTCCGCCTCCGCCAACGGGAACTTCCGCCACTCGATCTCATCGCGGTAAAGTCTCGGCGGCTGCAACGGTTCGCGGGGATGAAGCCCGCCCGGTTTGGGCCAGCCGCCGATATGGACCCAGTAGGGTAACAATTCCGGTTCCAACTCCGCCCCCAGGTCCCACAGCGCCACGCGGGTGAACAGATACAGCGCCCGATGGTCCGGGTTGTGGTCCGCGGGATGGGAGAGGAGGATTTTCGTCGGGCGAAACTCGCGCAGCACCGCCGTCAGGTCGCGCAGAATCTCCTCCCCCTTGTGCGGCGCGCCGGGCCGCAGCGCGTGCGCGTAAGGCACTGCCGAAACCCGCGTCAACATGCTGCGAAAAGGCCGGCTCGTCCCCCAGTGTCGGTTCCAGATCGTCAGCGTGCCGAAATCGGGATAGCCCAGGAACGTCAGCCGGTGGGTCTCCACATCCAGCGCCCGCGCCGCCGCGAGCGCCTCGGCTTGGCGCACCTCGCCCATTTCCTTCACCGCCTTCGGCATCACCACCGGCCGCTTGCGATAGACCATGAACGACCACTGGTTGTTGTCGCCGTTGGTGAAGAACACCACGCGCAGCGGCAACCGCATCGCCACCGCCCTCTGGATGACACCGCCACAGCCGAGCGCCTCGTCATCGGGATGCGGCGCCAGGACCAACACGCGGTCCTGCGCCGTCAAGGCGAGTTCGGGCAATGCCGGCTTGTCGGCGGCAAACACCGCCACCGTGGAAACAAGTGACAGCAACACGGACAGCTTCATGAGCGAACAATACCGGCAAAGTTCACGCCAACCTCCCGCCGGGACTACTTCGCCGCCGGGTTTTCGCCGGCGAACTTCCACGACGCCCTGGCGTCGCGGCCCAGCGGCAGTTTCAGCAGCGCTGCGCGGAGCAGTTCGATGGGCATCGTGTTCTCGGCGAGCACGGCGTCGTTGAACTGCTGCTCCGTCAACTTGCCGTGGCGAACCATCTCATCGTGAAGCGCGCGCAGTTGCAGGCCGCCGAGCATGTAGCCGGCCTGGTAAAGCGGCGGGAAGCTGGCGCCGATAAAGCGGCGAACCTCGCTGGTCGCGCCCAGTTTCTCGTGGCCGACGCGGTTGACGAGGAACCCCACCATCTCCGGCGGCTTCATCCGGCCGAGTTGGAACTTCAGCGAGACGATGATGCGCGCGGCGCGGGTCATGCGCCAGAACAGCATCCCGATGCGCTCCTGCGGGGAGCGCGCCCAGCCGAGGTCCCAGAAGCGCAGCTCGCAATAGAGCGCCCAGCCCTCGACGTAGAACGGCGTGCTGAACACGCGGCGGTGCTGGTTGTGGCGCGCGGCCTGGAAATTCTGGAGATGATGGCCGGGGACCAGTTCGTGCATGGTGGTCAGGCGCGTGAAGTGGCGGTTGTTGCCGCGCATGGCCATCAGCTTGTCCTCGTGCTTCATCTCGTCCTTCGCGTAGGCGACCATGATCTGCTGGCCGCCGTAGGCCGCGTAAGGGATGGTCTTCATCGTCTCCGGCGACATCATCGTCAGCCGCCACGTCTCCGCGCAGAGCGGCGGCACAGTGGCGAACTTGTGCTTCCGCGTGAACTCGATCCCCTCGCGCGCGATCTTCCCGACGAGGTCGTCCTGCTGGCCGGGCGGGACGAAATCCGCCTTCACCTTCGCCAGCGCGGCCTTCCAATCCTCGCCGCAGCCCATCGCCCGCGCGGCGGCTTTCATCTGCTGCTCGCCCCACGCCAGCTCGCGCTCGCCGATGGCGATAAGTTCCTCGGCGGTGTAGGGCAGGAACTCGAACCGGATCGCCTCGGCCAGCGCGTCGGCGCCGATCGGGTCGCCCACAAGCGGGTCTTCGTCCTTGCCCTTCTGGCCAGCGATCTCCTCGCGGAGCAGCTTCGCGTAATCCTCCAGTTCCTTCGCGGCTTCGTCGTAGGGCGTCTTCAGCCACCACGAGAAATCCGGCTGGAAGCCGTCATGGAACGCGAACCACTTCTTGAACGCGCCGCGCAGGTCGTTGACGGCGTTGGCGGCGCGCAAGGCGAGCGAGGACGACACCTTGAGTGGAGGCGCATCGTCGTTCTTCTTCTCTTCAACATTATTCTCCTTCGCGTCGGCGGCTTTCTTCTTGGAACCTTTCTCGACGCGCTCGCGGAGTTGCTTCACCTGCTTGGTGATGCCGTTGACCTTGGTGGCGGCGTCCTCGCCATTGACCGGCGCGCCACGCCAGCGGGCCTGCTCCAGGTCGGCGATCACGCCGCGGAACGCGAGCAACTCCTCCATCTCAGCGAGCCGTTTCCGGTCGCGCGCGATGCTGGCGAGCGATTGCTGCGCTCCGTTTTTCAGGAGCAGGAAGTCCACGCGACCCGCCTGATCGAGCTTGTCGAAGTCCACTGCGGCGAGCCGTGCCTGCAATCCAACGTAAAGCTTTTCAAGCCGGTCAAATCGGACCGCCGACCACGGCAGGTCATAGAACAGGTTCACGCCCTCGTCGTCGGCTTCGAACTCACGGACGAGGGCCGCCAACGGCGAAGTTGCGGTCTGGGACCGTTGTTTCGACGGCGCGGCTGGCGCGGGTGACAAGACGGCGAACAACGCGATGGCGACGCCCAGGAAAAGAAAACGGCGGCGA
This sequence comes from Methylacidiphilum sp., assembly GCA_020718125.1. Classification (GTDB taxonomy): domain Bacteria; phylum Verrucomicrobiota; class Verrucomicrobiia; order CAIQCK01; family CAIQCK01; genus JACRKA01. Next base: position 3,308 of record DYDC01000308.1, read on the forward strand.
TGGTTCATAGGGCGGAATTTTACTCCTGTTGCGGCTGGTTGCGCCAGCGCGATTCACACGCCGGTAATGTTCACGGGCTTAACCGCGGGATCGTGGCTTCGCCCGGCTCCAGCCGCAGCGGGAAAACAGTGTGGCCGGCCTCAACGCGCGCGGCTACGGGGAAGCCCTGCTCATAGTCGAGATCGGCCACGGATTTGAACGCGCCCTTGACGCGCACGACGCTCTCGGCCGCTATCCGGGTCGCAGTCCAGCGCGGAACGATAACGCACGCCGCCTTGCTGACGCAGGATCAGAGGGAAAGCGCCTTGACCATCCGCGCTGCGCCGCGTAGCCTGCGGCCAGAACGTAAGGGAAGTTATAGCCGGGGTGTTGGAGGGGCGTGTCAAGCTCGAAATCACAGGATTTTTCGCGGTTTCGCGGTTTTTCGGTGCTTGGAATTTATAGTGGCGCTCGGCTTTGCGCGCCGGTACGCCGGTAGAA
>DYDC01000309.1 GCA_020718125.1 Methylacidiphilum sp.
TGCAGAAGCAGGCCGCCGCGCGCTGGGACTGGGTCACGAAACGAGAGCCTCTGTGATCTGCCAAACTGCGACTTGAAGACAAGGCGATAGCCTCGAAGTCCCCACCGCCACCGCCGTCCCAGCGCCACAAGAAAATCCGTTCTTTCCACGCGAACCACGCTAAACAAACGAAAGGGAAACCTTTGCGTCCTTTCGCGCCTTTAGCGGGCCAGCCTCCGTCTCCCCCCTCAGAATGCTTGCCGCGTTCCCCTGGCCGCTATACACTGCGGTCACGATGTTCACGGAGACCAAGGCGTCGGTTGACAACCCCTATTTCAAGGTGCATGCACTTAGGCGATCGGGACACGACACCGTTGTTTCGCGCCTCGAAGCTGCCGCGCCGGGCGTGATTGATTTGTGTTCTGGCCTAGGGGGTCTCTCGCTCGCAGCAAAGCAACTCGGCTTTCAGGTTGTTGCCGGCGTTGACGTCAACCCTAGTGCACTCAAGACGTTCGCCAAGAACTTCCCGGATGCCAAAGCGTTGGAGGGGAGCGTCCGATCCCAAAAGATCATCTCTGAATGCGCAAAGTTGCTTCAGCCGCTCAAAACTGCCGAACAGCCCACAGTGGTTCTTTCAGGACCGCCGTGCCAAGGCTTTTCTGCTGCCGGCTCGCGTGACCCTGCTGACCCGCGGAATCAGGTTCTGGTCGCTGTTGCGCGCGCCGTTTCAAAGCTACAACCCGATTGCGCCCTGATTGAGAACGTCTCGATGCTGCTGGCAGACAAACACGGGGATCGAATCCGAAGATTTGAGCAGACAATCCAGCAAGGTGGCTTTCACGTTACCCATATCGTGCTCGACGCATCAGAATTCGGCGTCCCGCAAAAGCGGAAGCGCGCATTCTTTCTTGCGACCAGACAGCAGGTGGACAAGCAAGCCGTGATGAACCGGCTGGAGAGCTTCAAAACCAATTCCATCAATGCAAGGCAAGCTCTCGATGGTTTAGCTAAAGCCAAAGTCAGGCCTGATGACTACAACGACGAAACGGATTACGAAGTCGTTCACAATCATTTCGCCATGCAGCACTCAAAGCGAGTGATGAAGAAAATCGCCGCCATTGAACCGGGCACCGGCCCGATGTCTTACCGCAGGCTGCATCCGACTCGCCTGTCGAACACGCTTTTCTCCGGTCATCGAGCGCCGCCCGCGCATTTCCGAGAGCCGCGCAGCATCACGGTGCGCGAAGCTGCAAGGCTTCAAGGCTTTCCTGATGACTTTCGGATTTACGGTTCTTTCGCCAACCAGATGGAACAGGTAACCAACGCAGTGCCGCCGCCGCTGGCCGTCGCTGTCTTGCGAGTGCTTACAGAAATGACGAGGCTGGCCATACCGCACCATGTCTGAGCAGGACGACAAGATTCTTTCCCAACGCATCTGCAAGTCTCGACCGGAGACTCCAGTGGATGGGAAATTGGAAACAGACGAACTGGTTCTAGCCCGCATCACAGAAGGCATCTACCGCCAACCAGCGTCAGCCCTGCGAGAACTAGTTTCCAACGCATACGACGCGGATGCAACCGAAGTGGTGATTCTGACCGACGCACCGCGATTTGGACAAATCACAGTGCGAGACAACGGGCGGGGTCTCAGTCCCGAAGTGCTTACTGATTTGGTCAAGCATATCGGCCGCAGCCCAAAGCGAAGTGAGAAGGGCAAACAACTTGGGGTAACGTCGCATACGAATCTCAACCGAAGCGAGGGCGGGCGTCAACTCATCGGCAAACTTGGCATCGGCCTTTTCTCCGTTGCGCAGTTTACCAGGCATTTTCTCATCATCACGAAAACGGCGGATGATGGATTCCGCACGATGGCGGACATCACGCTTGGCAAGAGAGACGAACAACAAGCTGTCATGCCACTTGAGGAGAACAGCGGGCGCAAATACGAGACGGGCCATTATCGAATTTGGCGCGAGCGGACCACGGACACGAAGGCGCAAGGAACAGAGATCAAACTGCTCGATTTGCTCCCGCGCACCCGTGATGAGCTTGCTAGCAATGATGTTTGGACAAAGCAGGACTATCAAAACGATGACCCGGAGGCAGAGAAGACGGAGCCGCCAGAACTGCATATCGGCAGAATGGACAAGAAGACAGGCCTTCTCACCACGCAGCCTGCCTTGCCGTGGACTGAGGTCGACGGACCAAGAGAGCGATTCGAGAAGTTGGTGCAAAAGCTTCGTTCCCTCACGACTAGCCGGGAGTCTGTGGATTTGCGAAAGGCTTGTGATAATTACCTGTGGTCGTTGTGGACGCTCGCGCTTTCCGCGCCCGTAACCTATCTCGAAGGTCATCCGTTTGATCTAAGGAATGATGAAGAAGTCCTTTTCTTTGAGATTGAAAACCGGCTAAAGGGGCAAGCGAGTCCGGTTGAAGTTCCGAAAGGCAAGTCCCCGCGCAAGGTGCTGAAACTGAAATCACCGGATGGGGCCACCGCAGGACGCTTTGAGGTGTTCATGGATGGAGTGCAATTGTTGCGTCCGATTCTCTATCTCGACTTGCCACGCACGGAGAACGCCGTGAAGAATCCGCTTCTCTTCATCGGGCGGCAACGGGAAGAATTTGCAGGCAAAATCCGCGAACTCAGCGGCGGCCCGCTGGAATTCGAAGCTTACCTGTTTTGGGCGCCCAGGATTGTCCCGAAGCAACATCAGGGCGTCATTCTCCGGGTCGGCAACGCATCGGGTGGGCTTTTCGATGCCGAGTTCATGGGTTACGAGACTTCAGAACTGACCCGCAAGTCACAGGTCACCGCTGAGATCTTTGTGAGCGAAGGACTGGACGACGCAATCAACCTTGACCGTGAGTCGTTTAATTACGCCCACCCGCACTACCAGTTTCTTACCAAGTGGCTGCACTCTGCTTTTCGTCAGTTCAGCAACCGGCATAAGGAACTCGGTAAGCGACTGCGGACAACACAACGACGACGTGAAGCAGCACGGACGGTGGGGAAGGTTGCAGCGAAGGTGCAGGCAGCTTTGAAATCACGAGGCATTGAGGACGTGCCCGAAGTAGTTTTATTGGAACCAGCGCGCAAAGCCGAGGCCGCGAAATTGCGGCGAGAGGGGAAAATCGTTCTTGACCGGGATATAGTGATTCCTCCTTCAACTCAGGCCCGCCATACGGAACTTGAAACAAACCGGCTGATGCTTGCCGAACAGAAGGCCATCGGCATCGCGCAGCTTCTTCATGGTATGGGCTTGTTGGATTCATTGTCCTACGCGGAACAAGAAAAACTTATCCGAGACATCCTTGAAATCGTCCTGTTGGAAAACTGAGCATGAGTTCGCCGGGGTCTGACATCGCAGAGGGAATCATCCCGGAGAAACGTCCGGAGCATATTGCGCCGCCGCGCACTGAGTTCCTACCGTGGCACAAAGTGCGGAAACAGTTCATCCGGTGCCATCAGTGGAATGAGCTCACGAAGCGAAACGTAAGCGGCAAGTGGCGGGCCGAGCTTCAGAAGCCATCAGGCTTAGCGGGGCAGACCCAAAGCACGATGCATGTGGCAAACCCGCTGCGTTGTCTGGTTATACCCGGAAACCACCTGCTTGACGTGCGCTCGATGTGGACTGAAATCAGCCCGCTGGATTGCTTTATTCGTTATCTGGGCTTCAACGAGGGACATGGTTCTGGCGAAGTGGGCACCGACGTGCATGTGGCGAACAATGCAGTCACATCGCTTGATGGTGTGCTACCTGATTCTCAGGTCGTTAAGGATCGGTTTG
>DYDC01000310.1 GCA_020718125.1 Methylacidiphilum sp.
AACACCAGCCGCATCTGGCGGGCCTTGCCCGTGAGCGGGTGGCGGCTCTCCAGACGCTCGTGGGCCGCCCGCTGCTTGTCGGTCAGGTTGACCGTGTTCTTCAACCACACCCAACGGCTGCCTTTGAGCGCCGCGCGCGTGGCCGCAGACCCCAGCCGCATCTCCGCCCGACGCACGGCGTCCACCCCCTCGTTGGCGTGGGCGATGACATGATGCTTGTCAAAGACGATCACCGCCTGCGAACCGCGCGCCGGCGCTCGAAGACGTTCAGATGCCGCCAGACCAACTCCCCGGTGTGATCGCAGGCCACCACCGGCCCGCCCACGCCTGGACTGCGTTCGCTTTGCCGGAGACGCGGGGTCTCACGCACCCGCAACCGCACCACGCCCGCGTCACGGTCATGGATGCATTCGGTCACTTCCCAGTTCATGCCCAAACCCAGCGGTTGATGAAACAGTTTCTCCGGTGTCATGCCCCCACTGCTTACAGCCTTCATCCACTGAAAACAGCGAGGAACCCGAAGACTAGGCCGCCGCGCAAAAGGATTGCTGCCGGAACCATGACATTGCAGTTTGGATGCGAACCAAAACAAAGGAGATGACCATGAAGACACGCATGTTCGGACACTGGTTGATGATCGGAGGGATGCTGACAGCAGTGGCCATCGCGCTGCCGCAGCAGACGGCGGCGCAGGATGCCGGGGCGAAGTTCACGCGCGGCGCTGCCAACACGACGCTGGGCATCCTCGAAATCCCCGGTTGCGTCAAGGACATGACTCAGAAACACGGCCCGTGGATGGGCTACACGGTCGGGTTTTTCAAAGGCGTTGGCATGATGCCCGTGCGCACCATTGTCGGTGTCTATGAATGGCTGACCTTCTACATCCCCGCCCCAGCCAACTACGACCGTGTGCTCGTGCCGGAGACGCCGCTGCACTATTTCTTCGAAGGCTGTCCGGAGCGCCAGGACGCCGCCCCCACCATGCCTCCCCCGCAGCACATGAATCCGCCGCCCATCGGGCCTGCACCCGCGCCGCCGCCACAGCGCTAGGCAGCCGGCCGCATTCTTTCATGTGCGCGTATTGACGGGCAGCGCGTTCCCCGCGCGTCCCGGAAAAACCCTGCGGTTTCCGCGCCTTCGCGCCGCTTTGATAAGCCCGCCTACAGCCTCGCGATCTTGAAGCCGCAGACGTCCTTGTTCGCCTTGATCTCGTCGAGCACGGGCTGGGTTGGCTCGCTGTCGAGGTTGAGGATGGTCAGGGCGGTGCCGCCGGGCTTGTCGCGGCCCAGCGTCATCTGGGCGATGTTGACCTTGTGCTTGCCCATGACGGTGCCGATCCAGCCGACGACGCCGGGCCGGTCGTTGTTCTGCAGGATGAACAGCACGCCTGACGGCACAGCTTCCACCGGCACGTCGTTGAGGCGCACGATGCGCGGGTTGTTCAGCGAACCGTAGAACGTGCCGCTGACGCTCTCCTTCGCGTCGCCGGCCTGCGCCTCCGCTGTGATCAGCTCGGTGTAGTCGGTGGGCGCGGTGGAGCGTGATTCCTCGACACGCAGGCCCATCGAGGTGGCGATGATGGGCGCGTTGACGAAGTTGACCTCGCGGCCCTCGGCGCTGCGCAGCAAGCCGACCAGCACCGAGCGCGTGATGGGGTTGGTGTCGAGTTCGCTCACACGGCCTGAGTAGTGGACGGTGAGCCGCTCGACGCGGCGCGGGCCGGTCTGGGCCAGCAACTTGCCCAGCTTCTCGCCAAACGTCAGGTAAGGTTGGAGCTGTGCCAGCGTCTTCGCGTCAAGGCTGGGGATATTCACCGCGTTGCGGATGATGCCGCCGAGGAGCACGTCGGCGATGGCCTGCGCGATCTCCACACCAACACTCTCCTGCGCCTCGCGCGTGCTGGCGCCGAGGTGCGGCGTCGTGATGATCTGCGGCACGGTCAGCAACGGCGAGTCGGCTGCGAGAGGCTCGGTCTCGAAGACGTCGAGCGCGGCGCCGGCGACCTTGCCGGACTTGATCGCCTCGACGAGGTCGGCCTCGACGATGAGGCCGCCGCGGGCGCAGTTGAGCAGGCGCACGCCGGTCTTCATCCGGGCAAACATGTCCTTGTTGATGAGACCGCGCGTCTGCTCGGTCATCGGGGTGTGGATGCTGATGAAATCGGCCTGCGCGACGAGGTCGTTGACTTCGAGCAGCTCCACCTGCAATGACTTGGCGCGGCTGAGCGAGAGGAACGGGTCGTAGGCCAGCACGCGCATCCCGAACGCCATCGCGCGGCGGGCCACCTCGGTGCCGATGCGGCCCATGCCGATCAGGCCAAGCGTCTTGCCGTAAAGCTCGACGCCCTGATACGACTTGCGGTCCCATTTGCCGGCGTGCATCAAGCCGTGGGCCTGGGGGATGTTCCGGGCCAGCGCCATCATCATCGAGAACGTGTGCTCGGCGGTGGAGATGGTGTTGCCGCCGGGCGTGTTCATGACGATGACGCCCCGCTCGCTGGCGGCGTCCACGTCCACGTTGTCCACGCCGACGCCGGCGCGGCCCACCACGCGGAGCTTCTTGGCGGCGGCGAGGACCTCGCGGGTGATCTTGGTCTCGCTGCGGACGGCGATGGCCTCCGCGTCGGCCACGGCCGCGAGCAGGTCGGCGCCTTTCAAACCGTGGCGTTCCTCGACGGTGAGGCCCGGGGTCTTTTTCAGGAACTCCACGCCGTGTTTAGAAATCGGGTCGCAAACCAGGACTTTCATGGTGGCGGGAGTCTAGGAATCCGGCGGCAAACTGCAAACGCAAAGTGCGCGCTGGCGTTTCGGCCCCGCGCGGCTAAAATCGGCGGCCTTTGAACAACCACCGAACCTCGTGAGCATGCACGCTGCGCCAAAACGATTCCGATTCTGCGCCATCGCGGACTGCCATTTCAGCGCCGTGACCGCGTTCGCCAGCCTCGGCGTCATCGAGGACATCAACAACCTCAAGCCGGACTTCACAGTCGTGCTGGGCGACATCAGCGGCTGGCCGGGCGCGGGCGGACAGGAAATGACCGAGCGCGCCGTGAAGCTCCTGCGCGGCTTGAAATCGCCGTGGCGCAACATCATCGGCAACCACGACATCGAGAACCGCGACATCCCCACCGACCGCGACAACGTCCTGCTCTGGCTGCGCGCCCACCACTACCGCCTGCCGTGGCACCGCGAGGAGCGCGGCCCATTGACCTTCCTGTTCCTGAGCGCCGAGCGGTTCCGCGAACACGTCGTCCAGCCCCACGAGATATACCTCAGCCCGCGCCAGCTCCGCTGGGCCGACGACGAACTCCGCAAATGCGCCGGCCGGCCCGTCGTCATCGCCTGCCACGCCCCGCCGCTCGGCTCCAACGCGCTCGTCCACGCCGAGCTGCACATCCGCGCCGGCAACGCCTACGTCAACCACAACAACATGCCCGGCCAAGTCATGGAGCTGTGCGAGCGCCACCGGAACGTCCTCTTCTGGTTCAGCGGCCACAGCCACCTCAGCCAGGCCCATCCCAACGCCATCGTCCAGACCGATGGCATCCACTTCGCCCACACCGGCACCCCCAGCCCCGAGCAGGCCCGCGAGATCAAGCGCCACAGCCGCGTCGTGGATGTCGAACCGGAGCGCATCATCCTCCGCACCTTCGACCACGATAAACGCGCCCTCGACGACTCCCTCGACTTCGTCATCCCCCACGCGCTGGAACACCTCCTCGCAGCGCGCAGAACTCAGAACTTCCGGGTTCTGAGTGGT
>DYDC01000311.1 GCA_020718125.1 Methylacidiphilum sp.
CATAAGCTGACTCGTGTAACGATAACGACAGGAGCTTTCCTCGAAACGAGGGGGGGGATTATGGCGACTACTGTTTTGCTTGTGGTGCAGTCGGGATCGGGGCAGCCGCAGGGGTGGCTGCCAGCGAAGGCAGCGGCATTGACTTCAAGAAGGCCGTCCATCGCCAGTCCGGCCAGCGGACGCCAACAGCACCCTTATCCTCGGCGAGCGTGGACCACGGGTTCTCAGCTTTCAGGCGCAGGTCGCCGACGGGGGGATTGGCGAACGCGGCGAGCGCCGGGCCAGGCTGGTTCGCTTTCAAAGAGGCCTGGATCGCGAAAGTCAACTCGTTGGTGGTTGAAGCGGCATCATGGCCCGTGAACATCGAACGCCACGTGGCATCGCCCAACGTCGGTGTGTCGCTGCTGGCGCGAGCGAGGAAGAGAAGATTATTGTTGCCTGCATAACCAAAACAGGTCGAGAAAAGCGCGCGCGGCCAGGTGGCATCGAGAATATGCCGGGCCAGCACCATGCAGTTCCGCATCACCAATTGATTCTGCCGCTGAAACTCCGGCTGGCCGGTGGTGTGGAGCGCGCCGTCCGGCAGCCAGACGGTGCACTGGGCCAGCTCGACCTTGTGGCGCGTGACGGTCTGCAGTAGGGGAACCGATCGAATCGCATCGCACGCGGGAGCTATCAACAGGCAGTCATCCAGCAGCGTCTGCCATGCGGCGTCGCAATCGCCCGTCAGCGCCACACCACGCTCCCGCGCACCGGCGGGCCGGCTGAAGGCGCAGTTCTCGACGCGCAGGTTTGCGGCTGCTTGGGCAAGGGCGGTGACCGAAAACTGGAAGTGCAGGTTCTCCAGCCGCCATCCGTTGCCACAGCGCAACATGAAGCTGCCTGGCCGCGCTGTCGCGTCGGTGCCCGCATCGGTCAGCAGGGGCAGCGTGCCTCCCCGGCCATAGATCAGCAGGCCGTGCTTGGCGGCGCCATCCACGGCGCTGACACCGTGTTGGCCCGGCCCCAACTCGATGCCGTCGCCGTCCTTGGCGTTGGCAATGGCCTCGGCGAGATTCTTTGCGTCGCCGGCGCCGTCGGCCAGCACCTGCCAGACGCGGCCGCCGCCCTGCCGCACTTCGCGCTGGCGGAAAACATCGGCCGCCGGCAGGCCGGACTCATCCATCAACCGCTGACGCAAATCATCCAAGTCGGCTTTCACGCTGTTGATTGCGTGCGGTGGCAGCGTGCCGCTGGCAAAGTGCACATCGAGTTGATTGACGACCGCCAACACGCGCTCCCAATCGCCGCCTTCGATCGCGCGACGCGCGGCAATGATGGCCAGCCGCGCGGACGGCTCGGCGGAGGCCGGATCGGGCGGCAACGCCAGCAACTGGTTGCGGGCGGCGTTCAGTTCGACGGCCGCGGCCTTGACGGCGGCAGTGCGGATGAAACGGGTGTCGAGCGAGATCATGCGCGCGAACGCGGTGGGCCACTGGCTGGCGGCGATCTGGGCGCGAAGGTCGGCGATGTAGTTGGGCGCTTCCGATTCGTTCAGCGCCACGACGACGGCGCAGGCCATGTCCTTGAACGGATCGGCCGCCGGGCTGGGATTGGCGGCAAGGCTTTGACGCGAGGGTTCGGCGTAGCCCTCGGCCATCAGCAGCAACGCGTAGTTGATCTGGGCGTCGGCATCGGTGGGGGCCACGGTGGTGGCGGCGAGCCGCAGCAGGTCGTCCGGCGCGGCGGCCACCAACGGCACGACGATGCCCACGCCCGCGACTTTTTCGACGATGACACCGCCTTTCCGGGAGATGCCGGCGACAGTCCCGCTGATGTTGGAGAGCGCGACCGACTTGCCGATAAGCGGGCTGTTTGTCGCGGTCAGTCGCGCCTGGAAACCCTGGAGCCTTTGCGCGGCCTGCGCGTGCGTGGCCGGCAACGCCTTCATCGGGGCGAACCGTTTGTCATTGGCGGCTTGTGTGGCGAGGCGGATCGCGTCGGCGTAATCGCGCCGCGCCAGCCGTCCCAGCCAGCCGGGCACAAACTCGTTGTAAGCGGTCTGCGCGGTCTCGCGGGCGCGCGCCGTCCGCTCATCGGCGGCGCGGCGTTCCTTGATGGCCTTGGCTGCGGCGGCCTCATTGCGGGTTTGCTGTTCCTTGATGGCGGCGAGCCGCCGGGCTTCGGCCTGTTTGGCGGCGGCCAGTTTTGTCTGAGTCTCTTTCTGGTCTGTGACGCGGCGGGAGGCGCTCCGCTGGACGGCGGTGAGTTTCTGACGCCATTGGTTGGCCTGCTCGGTGGCCGCCGGCGCGAACTCGGTCTTCGGGTAGTTGCGGACGATCACGTTGAAGCGGCGGATGATCTCCGCATAATCCGCCGGATGGCTGCGGGCAAACTCCATCGCCTCGTAGTAGGCGCGCGCGGCGGCGGCGGCCTGGGTTTCCAACTGGCGCGCGGCCAGTTCGGCCACCAGTTCCTGCTCGCGGTCGCCGCTGATTTTCCAAATCACAGCCATGCCGATGAGGCAGAGCAGGATCACCATCAGGCCGGACCACATCACCGGTGTCATCACGCGCCGCGGCGGCTGGCTGATCTCCCAGTCGGGCGCCTGCGGCGAGGCCGCCGCCGACAGGCCGTCGGGGCCGACGGCCGCGAACCGTTGCATCGTGGAACGGCCGGGGCCGACGCGGGCGTTGACGGGCTGGCGGCCGCCGCGCGCCAGTTGCAGGTCGCTGATGAGTTCCTGCCAGTTGGCATAGCGGTCGTCGCGGTGTTTGGCCAGCATCTTCTCCATGATGAGGCAAAGCCCCTCGGAAAGCTTCGGCTGGTAGCGCCGCGCATCGGGCACGCTCCCATCGAGATGCTTGAGCAACGCTACCGCTGTGGGCGCTTCCTCGAACAACGCGTGCCCGGTGACCATGTGATAGAGCGTTGCGCCGAGGCTGTAAATGTCGCAGCGGAAGTCGAGGTCGCGGACGCCTTGGGCCTGCTCGGGCGCGATGTAGTAGGGCGTGCCAAGCGTCTGGCCGGCGCGGGTGATCTTGAGGTTCTCCGGGGTGGCGGCGGACTTGGCGAGGCCGAGGTCGCCCAGTTTCACCGTGCCGTCCCGGTCAATCAGGATGTTCTCCGGTTTCACGTCCCGGTGGATGAGCTTGGCGCGCTCCCAAGCGTGGCTGAGGGCCTGCGCGACGGGGATGACGATGTCGAGCGCGGTCGCTTCCAAGTATGGGCCGCGCACGTTGAGGATGGCGCGCACCGACTGGCCGGCGACGTATTCCATCGCCAGGTAATCCACGCCATCGGCGTTGCCGGCGTCATAGACCTGGATGATGTGCGCGTCGTTGAGGCCCGCCGCGGCGCGCGCCTCGTTGCGGAACCGGGCGAGGAACTCGGTGTTGCGGGAATAATCCGCATTGAGGACCTTCAGCGCCACGATGCGATCCAGGCTGATTTGCCGCGCTTTCCAGACGCTGCCCATGCCGCCTTCGCCGATCTTCTGAAGCAACTCGAATCCACCGATGCGCTGCGGTTGTGGCTGGCTGTCGGACATCAGCTTCTACTATACCAAGCCCGCCCGGCAGGGCGAGTGAAGTTTCCAGCGAAACTGTAGCGGCGGTCTCCGACCGCCGAAATCCTTCCGACAGCCGGCGGTCGGAGACCGCCGCCACAGTTCTCGTCAAGTTTTTGGATAGCTTCTACTCACCACTGGGCGCGACTTGACACACGCGCCAAGTCCCGAAAGGGACGGTCGAGAATAGCCCGGCGTTTCAACGCTGGG
>DYDC01000312.1 GCA_020718125.1 Methylacidiphilum sp.
GCTCGGCATCGCCATCGGCCTGTTCGTGGTGGCGCTGTTCTTCGTCTATCGCGGCTTCTACGGCATGCGCATCCCCGAAGAGAAGTAAAGCGTCTTCCTCCGACAGCCGGAATGAAGGTTTCCAGTGATGAAAATTCGAGTAGCCAGTAGCGGGATTGTTCTGTATAAACGCGCCGTGTGATCGCCGATGGCAGAATTTGGCGCGGAAGGATGAAACATGACGCTTGTTAAACCTGCCGTAAAAAGCAGATTCAGTGACGATATGATCGTTGCCGCTGTAGAAGCAACGTGGCAGCATCTCGCGGGGAAACCTTTGGCAAAAAACGCTGGCCCAGCACTTGGCGGGAAAAAAGGTCCGCCGCTGGCAAAAAACGCGGGTCCCGGCGGACAAAAAAAGAGTGGTGGCTAGTTCCGAGACCAGCGCCGATGTCCTCCATGCCTCCCTACGGCAAGAGCGTCTTCATCAACGCGCCGTTTGATCTTTCCTGTGAGGATCTGTTCAGGGCGATGGTGTTTGCTGTCGCCGCTTGTGATTATAACCCGCGGTGTGCCTTGGAAAACGAAGATTCTTCCAAGACAAGAATCCAGAAGATTGAAGACCTGATCAGCCGGTGTCGGCGTGGGATTCACGATCTTTCCTTCATGGAGCTGGATGCGGCATCGGGTCTGCCGCGTTTCAACATGCCCTTCGAGCTTGGGTTGTTCCACGGCGCGAAGCAATTCGGTGGCGGAAAACAGAAACGGAAATGCTACTTGGTGTTTGATTCCGACAAACACCGATATCAGAAAGCCATCTCCGACATAGCAGGCCAGGACATCTCTTGTCATGGGGGCACGGAGGAAGGCGTAATCACGGCCATAGGCAAATGGTTGAAGCCGAAATCCCTGTCGCCACATGCGATCTACGAGCGATACTGCTTGTTGAAACGGGGCCTCCCCTTCCTGTGCGAAACAGAACTTCGTGTTCACGAAGCCCGACTGACCTACGGCGAATACCTTTCGATCGTTTATTGGTGGCTGAAGAAAACCCCCCAATGAGTATCTGGGTGCCGTTGTTTGGGTGATCGTCCTTCAAGGCTTCGCGCCCGCCATTTTTGTATTCAATCTTGGCCAGCCTGTTTCTGGTGGCGCTGTTCTTCGTCTATCGCAGCTTCTACGGCATGCGCATCCCGGAAGAGAAGTAATCGCGAGCCAACCAACGGTGGGGCGAGCTTCCAAGCTCGCCCTCGCAACGACGTTGGATGAGCTTGGAAGCTCATCCCACTCAGTTCCCGACGAGGGCAATGCAGCAGCGAAAGCCTTGCCACGTTTCACGTGGCGTGCATTGCCCTCGTTGTTTTTCGCCACAGTTTTCACGCGGCGCCGAGAGTTGCGATAGTCGAAGAACCCTCAATGCCCAACCAACGGACCTCAACCCGCTGCTGCTACGAAGCCGACCCCGACCGTGTGCCCGCGCCGGAAGAGCCGTGACGGTTCGATTGAGAGTGAGAGCTGAAGGTTGAGCGTTGCGAGCGATTCGCCAGAAGCGATTCGCGCGGGGATTGTTTGCGCTTGCTCAGCCGCGGCGACTGCCTACAATGCCGCCGAAAGCACCGATGAACACGACGACGGCAACGATGGAGCCAGCGCAACGCGCCGGGCGGGAATTCTGCCTCGGTGCAACCTTGCGGCCTGCTCACGGCCCCGACGGGCTACGCCCGCAGGGCCGTGAGCAGGCCGCAAACCAGCGCCGCCTTTACAAGCCGCAAGAATCAAAATTCCTATCCCTTATTGCTCTTGCCGTCTTGACACTCTGCTCCATCCAGGCATCCGCCCAGGAGCCGTCCCGCGAGATCAAGGAAGAGGCGTTTGAGCCGCTCTTCGACGGGAAGTCGTTCTCGGGTTGGCGCGTCAACGAGCAGACTCCGACAAGCTGGAAGATCGAGAACGGCCTGCTCGTCCTGACCGGAGGAAGCAGCCACCTGTTCACCACCGAGCCATTCGACGATTTCATCGTGCGTTTCGAGTGGCGTCCGGCCAAGAAAGGCTACAACAGCGGGTTCTTTGTCCGCGGCCGCCAGATCCAAATGGCTCAGGGGGGCGCCGGCAAGCTCTTCCATGTGGAAAGTGCGAAAGCGGTGCCCGAACTGCACAAGCCACCGGGCGAATGGAATGAGTGGGAAGTCACGTGCGTCGGCACAACCCTCTCGCTCAGGGTGAACGGCAAGCCTGCCTGGGAGATCAAGGATTTCCAGCCCAAGACCGGTTCGTTGGGCTTTGAAGCCGAAGGACACGCGATCGACTTCCGCAACTTGCGAATCAAACGAGTCGGCAAGCCACAGCAGCATTGATTGAGAGGAGACCTTTCATGGCCGAGACATCAAGCGCGTCTATGAAGTGGACCCGCTGGTGTGTCCCAAGTGCGGCGGCGAGATGCGCGTCATCGCCTTCATCGAGCGCCGCCAGCGGGACGTGATCCGCAAGATTCTCCAGCACTGCGGACTCTGGGAGGAGCCGCGCGCGCCGGACGCAGTGCCAGCGTCCACACCGCCGCCGGTGCAGGCGCCGCTGGAGTTGCGCTACGAAGCCGACCACGACTACCAGCCGCGCCGGAAGAAGCTAACGGCTGGCTCTCGGCACTCGACACTCGGCCCTGGTCACTTTCCCGAGCGATTCGCGGCGGGGGATTTTTGCGCTTGCGTTCGACGGCCGGGCTGTGACAATGTCGGCGACGGTCAAACCAGCCACGCAGATGAGCACAATGGCGGCAACGACGGAGGGCGATAGCCAGTAGCTATTGCAACACTTGAACGGTTTGAGATTCAACAGGTTAACCATTCCATCCTCAATGCTTCCCCCACAGAAACAAGGGTTCGTTGACCATGAAATGGTTGGGATTGCGCGATTGGCCGGCGGTTCAGGTGTTGCAATAGCCGGTAGCCTGCGCGGTACGATTACGACATGATTAACGTGTATTCCTTCGACAAGAAACTGAGGAAACGGATATTGGCCACTCGGGAGTATTTTCGCGGAGAAAACGTCAAGAAGCGAAGCGCCGGCCTGTATTTGCTGTATAAGGCGGTCGTCGGTTTTTCGACGATCTCGGAGGGCTTGTATCGGATTAGTCCAACCTTGGAGCACAAGCTTCTGGGGGGAGTGATGACCAGAATGTTCAATTTGCAGGAGACGATTCATCGGAAGCAATATACTCATAGGGCAACACCGACGTGATCGACTAAGATGTGAGAAGAGAGTGTCGGATCGTACGGGCGTGTTGCCCAAATCGGGGCTGAAGTGAAACTCCTGAACCATCGCGGTGTTTGAAGTCGTCATCAGGATCGGCACGCATCGGCCCCAAAAGGAGTCGTTCAGCTACCACATCAACCTCGACCAGCGCGTCCGCGACAACCATCCCTTGCTCCAGATCCGCCAGGTCGTGGACTTCGACTTCGTGCGCGCGCAGGTCGCTGCCCTCTACGGCTACAACGGCAACGTCCGGGTTTAGAATGCCTGGGGCTGAGACGCGGCGCGTGGGACAACGCCAAGAAGATCGTCGAGGTGGACCTGCGACAAAAAGCCACCGACCTGCACCCCGCCAGCGTCGTGGGCGACACAGGGAAGCGTGAAACGTGAAACGCGAATCGTAGATCGCAATCTTGCGGCAGACGCCGTTTCGCGGTTCGCGTTCTGCGTTTCGCGTTTCAAAGACACCAGCTCGGTGGCGATGAACCCGATCATCAAGCTCACTACGCTGTTCGGCCTGCTG
>DYDC01000313.1 GCA_020718125.1 Methylacidiphilum sp.
CACCCAGCGTTGAAACGCCGGGCTATTCTCGACCGTCCCTTTCGGGACTTGGCGCGTGTGTCAAGTTGCGCCCCAGGAAAACGGATTGACCCGCCCTCGTCCCGCTGCTAAGCCAGCTTCCGTCATGTCCGACTCCTGCTCGATTGCATTCATCGGCACGGGTGTCATGGGCCGCAGCATGGCGGGCCATCTCCTCCGCGCGGGCCACACCCTGCACGTCTTCAACCGCACCAAGTCCAAGGCCCAGCCGTTGCTGGACGCGGGCGCGCACTGGCACAACTCGGCCGGCAGCGCCGCCGCGGCGGGGGATTTCGTCATCACGATGGTCGGTTTCCCCGGCGACGTGGAGCAGACTTACTTCGGCCCCGAAGGCGTCATCGCCCGCGCGCGGCCCGGCGCCGTGCTGATTGACATGACGACCTCCAGCCCGCTGCTGGCGCGGCGCATCGCCGAGGCCGCCGTGAAACGCGACTTGGCCGCGTTGGACGCCCCCGTATCCGGCGGCGACATCGGCGCGCGCGAGGCGCGGCTGGTCATCATGGTCGGCGGTGACGAGGCGGCGTTCCTTCGCGCCAAGCCGCTGTTCGAGGTCATGGGCAAGAACATCAGTCTCCAAGGGCCGGCGGGTTCCGGCCAGCACTGCAAGATGGCCAACCAGATCGCGGTGGCCGGCTCGATGCTCTCGTGGGTCGAGGCGCTGGCCTACGCCAAACGCGCCGGCCTCGACCCCGCGCGCGCGCTCGAAAGCATCAGTGGCGGCGCGGCGGGCAGTTGGTCCATGACCAACTACGGCCCGCGCGCTCTCCGTGGCGACTTCCAGCCCGGCTTCTATGTGAAGCATTTCCTGAAGGACATGCGCATCGCGCTCGAAGCCGCCGCCGAGATGAAACTCGACCTGCCCGGCCTCGCCTGCGCCAAGAAACTCTACGACCGGGTCGCCGCGCGCGGCTGGGAGGAACTCGGCACCCACGCCCTCTACCGGCTCTACACGGAATCATGAAAGCATGGCTCGCGGCGCGGTGGGGCTGCGAAGGGCTGGTTCCGATGTTGCGGCGACCACAGGCGACAAATTCCACATCGGCTCCTGCACGAAGTCCAGGACCGCCACGCTTGCCGCGATGCTGGTCGAGGAGGGCAAACTCACGTGGCAGACGAAACTCGCCGACGTGCTGCCAGAACTGGCCGGTTCGATGCATCCCGACTATCGCGCCGTCACGCTTGAACAACTCCTCGCCCACCGCGCAGGCGTCCCGCACAAGGCCTGATCCTGCCGCGTGGGCCGAGGCGTGGAAGATGCGCGGCACACCAACGCAGCAGCGGCTGGAGTTCATTCGCCGTCCTTGCGAAACCACCCGAAGCGCCGCCCGGCACGAAACACATCTACTCGAACCAGGGCTACACCGCCGTCGGCGCAATGCTGGAGAAAGTGAGTGGCCGCTCATGAGAAGACTTGGTTCGCAAAAGGCTCTTTGCGCCGTTGGGCATGACCTCGGCGGGCTTTGGCGCGCCCGCCATCGTTGGCAAGACCGACCAGCCGTGGGGCCGCGTTTGGTTCCTTTGGCACGCCAAACCGATCCCGCCGGGACCGCAGGCGGACAATCCGCCCGCGATTGGCCCTGGCGGCACGGTGCATTGCACGCTCGACGACCTCGCCAAATACGTCGCGTTCCACCTTCGCGCGGGGCGTGGCCAGCCGGCATTGCTGAAACCGGCGTCGTTCGAGAAGCTCCACGCGCCACCCGCAGGCCAGGAATACGCGTTCGGCTGGATCGTCTGCAAACGTGGCTGGGCCGGTGGCGAGGCTTTGTGGCACGATGGGATGAACGGCATGTTTTACACCGTCATGTGGCTGGCCCCGCGCAAGCAGTTAGCCATCCTTGTCGCCACGAACATCGGTGGCGATCACGTCCGCGAAGGTTGCAACCGCGCCGCCGCCGCGTTGGTCCGCAAGTATGCGAACTGACCGCGTCGCACCACGGTCGGGTATCGCAGGCCGTGAGCCCCGGCTCCAATCTCCCGCCCGGTTGCGAGGCGCCTCATCGAAAGGACTATCATGGAAACTACATCTGTGATCGTGAATCTGGTTTTGGCTGTGATTGGCAGCGCGGTCGTGTTCACCGGCTGCGGGGACAAGGTGGGCGTCGCGAACCGCAAGGGCGAGAAAGCCGGCGCCGACGGCCTGACGTTCGACGCCGAGGGCAACCTCTACAGCGGCAACTTCGGCGATGGCGTGATGTATAAGGTCGCGTTCAAACCCGACGGCAGCGGCGGCCTGCTCGACCAGCCATGCGAACCGGCCCTGCGCGGCGAGGACCTCATCGCCGTCAATGCTCGCGGTGAAATAACCTTTCGCGGCGAGCATGAGCGCGCCGTTGCCCTTATGCGAGCCGCCGCTCCAGCCGCCGCCGTGGGTCCAGAGCACGGCGGGCATCGGCTCCTTCGGCGGGTCTTTGGGGCGCGCGATCTCGGCGTGCAACACGCGGTCGCCGCCCTTGCCGATCTCGACGTCGGGGATCAGCTCAACGCCCGGCGGCAGCGCGGGAGGTGTCTTGGACCGGCCTTTTTTCGCGGCGGAATTCTGTGTGGGTTCGGCGGCAAGGCAGAGCGTGGCCGCCATGAGGAGCAGGGGGCGATTCGCGGAGTTTTCATGGCATCTGTTTCCTTCAAAAACCTGCGGCGGCGAAATGTTGCCGCCCACGCGCCGCGTCAGTTCCCGTGTAACCGGATTGTCATGCCGAGCAGCGCGAGGCTGATGACGAAACCGATGGCGCTGGCCACGACCATCGGCGGCGCGGCGATCATAAGGCCGTAGGCGAGCCAGAGCGCGCAGTTGATGAGGAAAAGCACGACCATGCCGAACGCCATGTCGCGCATGTGTTTGGTCCGCCATGATTTCACGAGTTGCGGCAGCATCATGGACGTGCCGACCACCGTGGCGGCATAGCCCGCCATGTCGGCGGAGGTCATGTCGTCCGTTCCTACTGCAAAATGGCAATCGTCATCGTTCGCATCAGTCCTTTCGGCGCCGCAGTCTGGACCGGAATTGCCGGTTGACAAGAGAAATTTGGATTGCGCTTCGGGCGCGCGTGATGTTGCATGGCGCCAGGAGACACCGATGAACGCCGTGAAATTTGCAACGATGCTGCTGGCCGCAGGCGCGCTCGTGGCGTGGGCCGACGACAAACCCGCCGCGACGACCGGCACGGGGCTGAAGCCGCCGAAGCCGAAGGGCGAGGCCACGTTCGAATACACCTACCCGCCGCTGCCGCCGGAGAAACCGAAGCGCGCGCCGGAGTTGAAGCCGCTGCCGCGCGTCGGCTCATGGGCGTGGTTGCAGCGGATATCGCCGCGCGATCCGTTGCCGTCGCCGCTGGCGCATTGGGAACAGAAGCGGATGGGCGCTTACCTCTACAGCGAGATGCCGCCGACGGCGAACGAATCCACCAGCGCGCGGTGAACGGGATCAACCGCCGAGGACTTCGCCGGGAGTGCACGGAAAGCTCTGGGTCAGGTTGGGTGCGTTCATGGTCAGATTCTCCATTGTTTTTGCGTGGCTCCCGCAACAAAGGACGCAGTGCGGCGGTTGTCAATTCGCCGAAAATTTGCCGGGATCTAGTGTTGACAACCTTCGTAACTGCTCAGGTAGCCACCCCAAAGCGGGCGGCTACCTGAGGGTGAGTGGCGGGGGGGGCGGCGTATGGGGCGTGGGCGAGGCTCACGAGGTGTTGACCGTCG
>DYDC01000314.1 GCA_020718125.1 Methylacidiphilum sp.
CCAGCGGAGATGACGGATCTTCATGTTCATGGCGATGATCGCGTCCTTGGTGTGACCGCGTCACCGGCTGATACCAGAGGGCCTTCCAGCAGTTGCGCTCGACGGCGTGCTGCGAAGATGCGTAATGCTTCACTCGCTGACGGCATGGAACAGATGCGGTCTGTGGTGCTGTCCGCATTGGCGCATGTTCTAGACTTTGCAAAGTCTGCAACACGAGTGCCGTCAGTCCAAATGTGTGGTGATTCATGGGGCACCGGCGTTCTCGCCGCGCCCTGTGTGTGAATGTCCAAAAGCGGAGACACACTTTGCAAGGTGTGTCTATCTTGGCAGGGCTGATAGAAGCGGAGGCGATTACCCTTCTCCCTTCCGGCGGATTACCGCGCCGCGAGTGGGGGCGAGGGGCGATACCACAACAACTGCCAGTATTTTCGCTCCACCTCGTAAACGTTGGTCACGGCTTCAGGCTTCGTGCCGGCCGGCAACACGCCATAGCGAATCATCTCCCGCACCCATTCCTCGCGGGGGCGGAAGCCGGGCATGTCGAAACGTTTGATCTCGTCGAGCCGGCGTTTGCCGGCTTCGCACATCGCCAGGAGCACGCGGTAGCCGGGGTCGTCTTTGGAGGCGAAGACAGTGGCGCAAGCTTCCAGCTTGCGCGGGTCGTTGTTGGCAGAGGCATTGTTAGTTCGCAAGCTGGAAGCTTGCGCCACATTGCGGCAGAGGCCGTAGCCACCGGCGGTCTTCGCGAGCGGCGCGAGCAGGACCAACGACTTGTCGGGGCGCGTGAGGTTGAAGACGACGTGGCGGTTATGCTTCAGACGCGGGTCGTCCATGCTGGGGTTCCAGAAGCTCAGGCCGATTTCATCGGAGAGCGTGCGCGGGATGGGATGTTGCTTCTCGGTATGGCAGGAGGCGCAACGGCGCGCGAAGGCTTGTTGCGCGGCGCGGGTTTCGGACCAGTCGCTGTCGTTCTCCAACACCGGCTTGTTCTGCTGGTAGCCGCCGATCATGCCGCAGCCGAGCGCGGCGTAGGTGCCCGGATACGGCGCGCCGCAATCGAGCCAGAGCCGCACTGTCAGCAGGTCGCGCGGCGTCGCCTTCACGCCGTGATGGGAACCGTCCAGCTTCGCCATCAACGCGCTGCCGCCGCTGCCGAGCGTCCGCGGGGCGTAGTTGCTGCGGGCGAGATTGCGGCCGTCGGCGATCTGCTTCCACGCGGTCAGTGTGTAGAAGCTGTGCGAGAACATCGGGCCGCGGTCGCCGGTGAGGATGATGCCGCCTTCGCGTTTGTCGTAGTCGTGGCACTTGAGGCAGTGACGGTCAAGCACCGGCTGCACGTCGCGCGGGAAATCCAGAACGTCGGGCACATCGCGAAACGGTTCGATTTGCCGAGGCGAGCGCGTCACGGCGGTCGGGGGACGCGCGGAGCAGGCGCGCTGGGTCTGCGTGCGATGTTCGTGACAGCCGACGCAACCGAGCGTCTCGCCCGGCACGACCGTCGTGAAGCTCTGCATCCGCTTGACGGCGCGGTCGTTTTCATCGAGCGCGACAAACAGCAGGCTGCGCAACGCCGGCGCCTCGAAGTAAGCGGAGCCATCCGGCTCGACGGGCACGGTGCCGAGCACTCGCTCCAGCGTGAACGTGCCCGCGTAGCTCAACGGGTCCATGCCGCCGGTGAAGTTGACGGGCTTGGGCAGGCTCTCGATCACGAGCAGCTTCTTGATCTCGCCCGGCTGGATGCCGGACATGTTCCGGCCGACATAAACGTTGTCGAGCAGGTAACGCCCCGTCGGCTGCGCGAGATTCACACGCGGGGGAATCACGACCTCGCGTTCGCGCGGCACCAACGGGCGCGGCTCATGCAGCCAGACGCTCTTCGCGTCGCCGTATTCTTTCGGCAGCGTGAACAGCGTGACCATCTGGCCGCGGTTGTTCATCGCCACCAGCCGGGAGTCGCGCGCGGCGAGAAACGCGTCAGGCCCCAACGCCCATACGTCGCGGTAATCGTCGGTGCGGGTGACGTTGCGCAACGCCGACAACTCATCGGGGCCTTGCTCGGAACCGACGATGGCGACGCGGCCCGCGTGCTCGGTGCAGCCGTGGTCCGGCGAGTTGATCAACGCGATGCGGTCGGCCCCGGGAATCGGCTTGGCGTCAATATAGACGCCGCCGGGGTGCAGGTTGCCGAAGAACACCGTCTGGCCGGTGCCGTCGGGACTCATCGTCCAAAGGTGGTGATAGTTGACCTGACTTCGGTCCACGTATTCCCAACGCGTGTAGAGGATGCGGCCGTCGGCCAACACCCACGGCGTGTTGTCATGTTCGAGGTTGGCGGAGAGCTGGCGGATGTTTTTGCCGTCAGCGTCGCAGCGGTAAATGTTGGCGACCTGCGTCACCCAACACTGGACCCAGCGTTTGCTGCGCGCCGAGACGAACACGATGCCGTCGTCAGGCAGCCAGCACGGCTCGAAGTCGTCGTAAATGCCGTCGGTGATCTGGCGCAGACCGGTGCCGTCGCTGTTGATGGTGCAGAGATGGTAGGTGTCCGTGCCGCCCTTGCGGTAGGAAAAGACAATGAGCCGGCCGTCGTAGTGGACGGCGGGATCGCGCACCGAACCTTCGGGATCGTCCACGAGCAGCGTGAGTTTGCCCGTCTTGACGTTGAGTTTGCAGAGCCGTCCGTCCTTCCCATACATCTTGTGATTCGCGTCCGGCGAGAGGTAGCCGAAGTTCGCATACCAGTGCTCCTGGATGACCGAGCGCACGGCGAACACGATCTCGTTCACGCCCGCAAGCGGCCCGGCCATGAAGTCTTCGAGCGACAACGACTCCTCGTCGGTGCGCAGCAACGGTTTGCGATTCGTGCCGAGATAGACGTAGTCGTAGATGACCCAACTGCTATCGCGCAGTGTCAGCGCGATGGTGTTGTCGCCGCCCCGCACCGCGCCCGCCGGCAATGGGAACACCATCGAGAGCGGCCGTTTGACCTCGCCGGGACCGCCGCCGCTGTCGTGTGTGCCCGTCGGCGCGCGCTGTTTGGCGACCTCGCGGCCGTTGACGGTGACGGTCAACTCCGCTGGCGTCCACACGTCTGTCAGGCCGAGGATGAGCGACAGCGGCTGGCTGGGAATCTTCTGCGCGTTGAACCGGATGGTGAACGTGTGCGCCTTGCCGCCGGCCCAACTATCGTGGTTGCTCGGATGAATATAGGGCCACGCCGTCAGCGGGTCTTTGCCGACGGTGAACACGATCGGGTTCGGGTAGGCTTTCGCATAACCCTGATATCGCTCCGCCGTCAGCCCAAACTCCATCGCCGAGGAGTCGGCCTTGCCCAAACAGAACACCGTCTCATGCGGGGCCGGCTCGGTGCGCGCCGTTTTCTTTGGCGCGGCCCAAGCGGGAACAGCGGTGAGAACGACTGACG
The DNA here is from genome assembly GCA_020718125.1 of Methylacidiphilum sp. Taxonomy (GTDB): domain Bacteria; phylum Verrucomicrobiota; class Verrucomicrobiia; order CAIQCK01; family CAIQCK01; genus JACRKA01. The sequence continues at coordinate 3,425 of DYDC01000314.1, forward strand.
CGAGGATCAGCATTGCGAAGCCAACCCGTAGCTGCGTTGGCCGTGTGTGTTTAGCGTCGTGGCTGCGCTCGTGAGAGCGCGGCATATTCTCCGAGGCGATGGGAGCCATCCTGACCCGCCCCGTTTCGGCCGCGCTCTCACGAGCGCAGCCACAGTCAACAAATACCGTTCGCCAGAGCGCGGCCATCCCGTCCGCGTGCTGGCGCGCGCGGCTACATGTGGCTATGGACTTCGTCCGCCTCAGGCTGAGTTTTCCTTCGTTGAGGGATAGGAATTTTGATTCTGGCCGCCTGTGGGGGCGGCGCTGGTTTGCGT
>DYDC01000315.1 GCA_020718125.1 Methylacidiphilum sp.
CGGACCGATCTGAACGGAACCGATCAACCGATCTTCGGCGGCTTGGTCGGCGAGGTCTTGCGGCTGACGCCCTTCAACGGATTCGTCTTGTGAGCCGCGACCCGATGCAATGTCGAAAGCTCGCGATGGAAGTGCGACTTCTTTTTCTTTGCCATCCGCACACGATGCGCCAAACACGGTGTGTTTGCCAGCGGCAAGCAAGGGTTCGGTAACCTCTACAGCATTCCCGCCCACTTCCTCGTCCCCGGCCAGCGGCGCCCTCGACTTCGGCGCCGCCCTCCTCCGCCTCGACCGGTTCATTACTTGGCAGCCGTGATCTTAGGCGTGCATCGTGAATTCGTCCTGCGCTTTGAGTTCAGCGAGTTGCGTTTTATCATTAGCGTCGGTGATCGAGCCGGGACGCAGGCCAGCGCTGAAGCTGAACGCCACGTCGTAGGTGGCCATGATCTTGCAGAAGGTGCTCAAGGGTTTGCCTCAAGCGCGAACAGGGAAGGTTGCTCGACAGGCCGATTTTCCGTTTCATCCTTAACCAGTGGGAAATTGGCGACGAGGGCTTCCACCATCGGATGCCGCAAGTCTTCAGATGAGCCAACATGGTAAAAATGCTTCCGCGTCAAAATGCTGAACCCCGGCTTGTTCCAACTGCGTTCAATGGCGGTGTTGGTCCGAAACTCATTGCTGTGCCATGTCGAAAGCAGGAAGTCGCCGGGAATTGAACTCAGCCGGGAGGCTAAGGCATCTTCGTCTTCATCCGACCACGAATTAAAGTAATCAACGTGTCGCCCCGCATACGGTGGATCAACATAGACAAAGTCTCCCGCTTCCGCCGCGGCAAGTGTGTCGCGAAAATCACTGACCGCAAAAACCCAGTCCGCCGCGCTAACGACCTGCGCGATTTGGCGAACCTGATTGGTAATCTTCGTGACGTAGGCTTGGGCGAATCGCTCCGGCTTGTGGCAGTAGGGCACGTTGAACTTGCCGCTGCGGTTGAAACGCATGACGCCGTTAAAGCACGAGCGATTTAGAAACAGGAAGTCCAGTGAGCTTGGCTTCGCATTGAATCGTTCCCGGACGATGTAGTAGAAAGGCTCGCCCTGTGATTTCAGTTTCTCGCCTTCGTCCGTTAGAAACGCCTTCACTCCAGACGGAGTCATGCGGCCATTCTGAATATCCTGATAAAGCCGGATGATGTGCGGGTTGGCATCGCAAAGGAGTGCCTTCTTCGGCTGGATGTTTAACGCGACGACGCAAGAACCGCAAAATGGCTCAACCCAGCGTAAAAAATCCCTGCTCTCGGCAATCCTCTGAATCGCGGGAACAAGCTTGGTTTTGATGCCCTGGCATTTCAACGGAGGCACTAGCGTCGGACGGCTCATGATCCCTCCTCCTCACCGTCGGGTTCATCCTCAGCCAGCTTCGCGATTTCTTTCGCGTGCGCTTGGAGCGTGTCGATGCCGCGTTTCTTGTATTCGAGATAGCTCTTAAGATTCATGTAGGGGCGTTTCGTTCCGAGCGCCTCCGCCATATCTCGCGTGAGGTAGAACATCCAGTAGTCGTCATAGACTTCCTCCCCAAGCGCGGCGAACAGGCCAGCGCCGCGAATGAGTTCCTCAATTTTTGTGACCGAACCGATGTTCTTGGTATTGCCGCTTCCCGGCCGGGCAGCGGCGATGCGAAACTTCGGTTGCGCGAAGAAATGGAAGTCCCGGATGACTGACGGAATCTTAGTGAGGTCTTCGAGCGTGAACTGCTTCCGTTCGTCGGCCACGTCGTTACACTTGGAGTAGATGACGCCCAAGACGAAGTGCGCGGCATACTGGCTGTAAGGATAGAGCGTGTTCTTATTGCTGTCGCGGTTGCGAAAGTATCCCGTGAATGCGCCGAGCGTCATGCCGTTCACTTCCGTCTCGCTTGTGCGGTAGGTGCTCTTGATGTCCACCGCGAATTTATTGCCCGAACGCGGATGCGTGAAGGTCAGGTCGGGGTAGAAGTTCTGCTGCGGACACAGCTCGATTTCAAGGCGATGCTTCTTCGCGAACTCGACGAACATCGGAAACAGGAGAAGCTCCAAAACCTTCGACACAATCTTGGTATCCACCGAAATTGTGTAAATGCGCCGATAGACGTCAATGAAGCCCTTGATTATCCACTCGCCCTCGTTGGTCGCGACGGCCTTGGCGAACGACTCCGCGTGCGCTTGAAGGTGCTTGTGGAACTGTTCGGCGTTCATGGCGGTAATTATGCCAGACTTACGCCTTCGTGTAAACTACGGCGCCTTTCGCGACAAACTCCTTCGATTCCCTTCCAGCCCGCGCTTGATCACCTCTTCCTCGCTCACACCTTGCTCGGCGGCGAACTTGCGCACGTTCTCGGCAATCTTCATGGCGCAGAAGCGCGCGAGCTTGGCACCTTCTTGCGGCAGCGTGGCGTCGTGGAGCTCACGAGGTTCTTGTTCAAACGACCGCTACTCCGCTGCGACGGGATTCTATCTTGGCGGCTTGTCACTCAGCCGCTCGACTTTCAGGCCGCTCGCCGGGCAGGCGCGCAACACGTCCACAGTTTTCTTCCGTGGGCGGAGCCGATCGTAAGCCTTGGCGGCAAGCACCACGGCCACGGGCCGGCCGTGGCGTGTGATGGTCTGCGCTCCTTCGCAGATGGCGCGCTTTACCACTTCGCTCAGCCGGTTTTTCGCTTCCTGCAATTGCCAGACGGTGTTCACGCTGGAACCCTGTCATCGGCAAACTGGCCAGTCCAGCCAGAATATCCGTCGCTACTCCGCTGCGACAGGCCGGCGGGATTCTTTCTTGGCGGCTTGGTGGGATTTGTCGGCGAGCATCCGCTGTTTGGAGCGGCGGCTGCGGCGGCGTTTCTGGCGGCGGATTTTTTCGGCGGCGGCGCGCTCCGCGTCCACAAAGCCCTTTTGCAGAGCTTCAATCTTGTCGAGCAGGAGCCGGCGGGCGAGGAAGCGGTTGAGGCCCTGCTGGCGCGTGGACTGGCATTTGACCTGGAGCCGCGTGGGACGGTGGATCAACTGCACGCAGGTGGCGCTCTTGTTGACGTTCTGGCCGCCGTGGCCGCCGCTGCGGACAAAGGTCTCCTCGATGTCGGCCTCGCGCACGCCAAGCGCGCTCATGCGCTGGAGGAGATGGGTTTCCTTCTCCGGGCTGACGGGAAATGCGCTCATGGTGTCAGCGTAGCGACCGGTCGGCGGAAAGGCAATGGAGGTGCAGACTGAGAACCGAAGTGACGCCCGCCAAACACGCGAAAAGACGCCAAAACCAAACGGGATTGAAGCTGCCGCACGCGATGGTGCGGTCGCTCGTCAAAAAACTAAAGACCAAACCGTTCGTGCTGCTCGGCATCAACAGCGACAAAGATCCCGCCGAAACGGCCCGCCGATGCAAGTCCGAAGGCGTGACATGGCGGTCATGGGTCAACGGCACTGATAGCGGCTCGATCTCCGCCGCTTGGGGTGTCCGTGGCTGGCCTACCATCTATGTCCTCGATGCCAAGGGCGTCATCCGTTACAAGAATGTTCGGGGCGAAGAGATGGAGAAGGCCGGTAACTGCTCAGGTAGCCGCCCGCTTTTGGGTGGCTACCTGAGCAGTTACCTTCGGTTTGCCGTTGGCGGTGATGTTCGCGGTAGTGGTGCTCATGGCTTCGAAAGCGTGGGCCGTGCCTCCGGCACG
>DYDC01000316.1 GCA_020718125.1 Methylacidiphilum sp.
GTCCAAGATCGAACTCGGCGTCGCCGGCAAAGACGGCTTCTTCGACGACATCAAGGTCTGGAACGCCGAGCCGGTGAAGCGGTAAGCGATCATGCGCGCGTTGACGGGCTTTCATCTGCCCAGGACATGTGTTAAAAGAAAACCGTGAAAACGTTGGACGAGAGCCTTCTCCAAACGGTCACGCAGCGGCTCGTGGAGGAGTTTCAGCCGGAGCAAATCTGGCTGTTCGGCTCGCACGCTTGGGGCACGCCGACGGACGACAGCGACGTTGACCTGATGGTCATTGTGCCTTCCAGTGACGAACGCTCAATCCACCGGATGCAACGGGCGCACCGCTGCTTGAGTGGTTTGGGCTTTTCCAAGGACGTGCTCGTTCCCACGCGTGCTCAGGTTGACCGCTACAAACACCTGCGGGCCTCCTTGTTTCACCAGGTTCTCGCCAATGGCCGCAAGATTTATGGATGAGGCCGCCCGAGAACTCGTTCGCGACTGGCTGATTCGTGCCAGCCACGATTTGCAGGCGGCGCGCACCTTGGCAGCCGGGGAACAACCGCTGCTCGACATGGCTATCTATCACTGCCAGCAAGCGGCGGAGAAGGCGGTCAAAGGCTGGCTGCAATCCCAAGACGATCCCTTTCCCAAGACGCACGACATCGAAGATTTGGTGGCTCAAGCGGCGAAGTTGCATGGCGACTTCAACCAGTTTGCGAAGGCGGCGGCGGTCTTGACGCCTTATGTCTCGGCCTTTCGCTACCCCGGCGGTGGTTCGGATGAGCCGATGCCGTCGCCCGAAGAATTTGACGGCGCGTTGCAACATGCCCAAGTCATCTATGATTTCGTGTTGCACCTGCTTCCCGCGGAGGCGCGACCGTGACAATCAACGGACATCATCTCGGCAATGAGTTGATCGTCACCCTCGACGGCAAACCCGCCGCCTGGCTCAAGTCCTCCGGCATCGCCCACGCCACCAAGTCCAAGATCGAACTCGGCGTCGCCGGCAAGGACGGCTGGTTCGACGACATCAAGGTCTGGAACGCAGAGCCGGTGAAGCGATGAAAGCTCTCGGAAACATCCGCGAATGCACCGCCGAGCCGGGCGTCAACGCGGAAGAGCCGTTAAAGAAAGATATGGAGGCAAAGTCGCACAAGTTCACGGGCAAAGGCAGCGAGATTTACGCGAAGGCGTGATTCTGGTATTTAACTGGAAGCTAAATCACTAATCGTCATGTCACCTTACAAAGACTTCACCGCCCGACTGAAGCTGCTCATCAGCAAGAATCCGCATCTCATCACAACGACGTTGAGCAACATCTTTACGATGCGACTGATCGGGAACAAAACGCACGGCGACCTGGCCGAAATCGCGATTGCCGAGTTCATCAACCAGTTCATGTATGACTTCAAGTCGGTGCATGTCGGCAAAGACCTCTACCGTGCAAAGGAGCGCGAGGAGGATATCAAGATCATCAACGAAATTACGAAGACGGAGTTTCCTGTCAGCCTGAAGGCTTACGGGGATGGGCCGCTTCAGCTTTCCACAGACAAGCACTTCCAGATGTTCCCGAAACTCCAATCGTTCGGGACGTTGATTGAAGGCAAAGCGCTCGCACGAGTGTGGGTCGACCCTGTTTTTTCCGAGTTTGGCAACTTGAATGTGCTGCCGCTCATCTACGATGAGAAGAAACAGCGGTGTAACATCCTCGTCTTTGATTCCGTAACCGCCAGAAAGAACGTGGCACGCATCGCTTTGGAAGAAGCGGGATACGGACGCAAGCATCCTGTCTTTCGCTTCCACGACGGCGACGGCGACTACGTTTGCGAAGTGCGCTATGGGAGCGGCACGGCCAACGCATTGCAGCGTGGCCTTTGGACGAACACGAAAAACGGCCTAAAGTATTTCGAGAGCGTCACGACCGGTTGGATTGATTACTCGCATAATCACGTCCTCGTGAAGCTGTTTTCTCACGCACTCGTGGCGACGAGCAAAGGCCACGAAGCGGCGTTGGAGAAACTCAAGCAGGACATCGAGGAGCAGAAACAAAAGTCGCAACTCGGATGAGCACGCAAACGCTTAACTTGTTTGCAGACCTTGTCGTAGATGTGCCCCAGACGGAGGGCATCAAATACGCCGGCTCAAAGCTCAAGCTGCTACCCTACATCCTACAACTCGTCCAGAAGGTGAAGCCTCATACTGTGCTCGACGGCTTCTCAGGCACGACGCGGGTTTCTCAGGCCCTAGCGCAGACCGGCCACCGCGTTATCGCCAATGACCTCTCAGTGTGGTCAGAGGTTTTTGGGAAGTGCTACCTGCTCAACACGCATCCGCCAGAACACTACCAACCGTTAATTGACCATCTCAACGCACTCCCCGGGCGAGATGGTTGGTTCACTGAACACTACGGTGGCGAACCAAACGGCGGCTGTTCTGTGAGCGGTGACGGCCTCAAGAAACCGTGGCAAAAGCACAACACGCGGCAGTTGGATACAATCCGCGAAGAAATAGACCGGCTCTCGCTCTCGGACGTGGAGCGGGCGGTTTTGTTGGCAAGCTTGGTTCTTGCGCTGGACGAAGTGGAAAGCACGCTTGGCCACTTTGCCTCCTACCTCAACGAATGGTCTCCTCGCTCCTACAACAAACTCTATCTGCAAGTGCCCCGTCTCATCCAACGACTGGAAGCGCATTCCGTTCACCGTAGCGACATTTTCGACCTTCTGCCGCTTGTGGAGGCAGACCTCGCCTATTTCGACCCGCCATACGGCTCAAACAACGAGAAGATGCCTCCGTCTCGGGTGCGCTACTCTGCCTATTACCATCTCTGGACAACCGTCTGCCTGAACGATAAGCCCCCGATCTTTGGCAAAGCGAAACGACGCGCGGACACATCAGACAAGGTGACATGCTCTCCATTTGAGGAGTTCCGGAAAAGTGCGAGTGGACGCTTTATCGCCGTTGAAGCGATTGAGCAACTTTTGAAAGCAACACAAGCGCGGCATATCATTCTTTCTTACAGTTCGGGCGGTCGCGCGACTGCTGAGGAGTTGAACGAAGTGATTTCGTCAGTTGGGCAAGTTCTTGAGGTTCTTGAGGTGGATTACAGGAAGAATGTGATGGCGGGAATGCGTTGGACCAACGAGTGGGTTGCCGAAGCAGAGTCGTTGAACAGGGAGTTTCTTTTCTTAATCGAGAAGTCGTGAACGACAAAGCTATTGCTGGCTCAATGATTGAAGTTCATTCGCTTTTGTGTTCGACTGGCCACCATGAAATCATTTTCTCTCCTCCTCGCCATTGTCCTGACCCAAACGGCGGCGTTTGCCGATGACGCCAAATGCCTCCTCGTCCAGCCGGGGAAGATTGTGGCGCAGCCGGACCTCAAGCAGCCGCTCGGCGCGGAGTGGCGCGCGGTGAAGGGAACTTGGGAGCCGAAGGACGGCGAGTTGGTGTGCGCGGAGGCGCCGGCGGACAAACATTCCGCGGTGCTGTGGCATCAGGTGGGGTTGCAAAGCGCGGTCATCGAATGCGAGTTCCAACTGGAGGGCGGCAAGGTGTTCATCATCGGCTGCGATTCGGAGAAGAAACACGTCGGGCGGGTGACCATTACGCCGAAGTTCGCGCGGATCACGGAAGACGCCTCGGCGGTGAGAGGCAAAACTCCCGCCAAAGTCCTCGCCGAGGTGATCGGGGTCAG
>DYDC01000317.1 GCA_020718125.1 Methylacidiphilum sp.
TATTCTCGTCCGTCCCTCTGGGACTTGATCGTGGTGCGTGTGTCAAGTTGCGCCCAGGATGATGTGGCGGTGATATTTCTCGATGCCGAGGGCCGCCGCGGCCTTCTGGAGTTCCACGTTCATGGTGGGGCCATGCTGCACCTGCGGGCCGTTGCAGAGAAACCTTTTTGCCCGTCCATCGCCGCAAAACCCGGCGACCTCGCAGTGTCTCGCTTTTGACGTGCCTGTCCCCCGCGTGCCGAATCCCAGTGGCACGCCGAAAAAGGCGTTGTTTTTCCAAGACCGGCCGTTATCCTCAGGGTCGGCCGAGACCTCGAAAGCCATGTTGCCATCTGTCAGGATTAACAACCCGCGCGCCGTGGAGCGGTATGTCGAGAAGATTTTCCGGCACCACTACCCGCGTGAAGACTTCGGCCCCATCCACCAGACGTTTGCGGATGTGGAGAACCTCTTTGCGGGGCGGTTCCCGGGCTATCGGGCGTGCGACATGCGCTACCACGACCTGGAGCACACGATGCAGGGCACCGTGGCGCTGACGCACCTGCTCGATGGCCTGAACCACGCGCCGGATGGGTTGTTCCTCTCGGCGCATTTTTTCACACTCGGCATTCACGCGATCTTGCTGCACGACAGCGGCTACCTCAAAGAGATCGGCGACGTCCGCGGCACCGGCGCCAAATACACCATCACCCACGTGGACCGCAGCATGGACTTCGCCGAGCGCTACCTCGCCCTGCGCGGCTATCTCTCGCCCGACCTCAACGCCGTCCGCCACATGATCCACTGCACCGGCTTCTACGTGGACACCAACAAAATCCCCTTCCAGTCCGAAGCGGAGAAGATGATCGGCTTCGCGCTCGGCACGACCGACCTGCTCGGCCAGATGGCCGCGCCGAATTATCTGGAGGAACTCGACGGCCTCTACGAGGAGTTCCATGAGTGTGTGGAAGCCGAAGGCCCCGCCGCCGGCGCGCTGGCCGTCTACAAAAGCCCCGACGACATGCGCGCCAAGACGCCGCAGTTCTTCCACGGCCATGCCATGCGCCTGCTCGTCAACCAATGGGGCGGCGTCTATCGCTTCATGGAACGCCCGCTCGGCTCCTCCAAAAACCCGTATCTCGAAGCCATCGAGGCCCACATCCGCAGTCTCAGCGCCAAGCCGCCGCGCCGCGCCCGCAAACAACGAAAGCGCTGACGCGGCCCGCCCCGCGCGGGCGTTACGCCACGGCTTTCTTGTAACACGCCTTCAGGTAATCCCGCGCCTTCGCGAGCACCGCGGACATCGCGTCCGCCTCGACCTCGCCGTGCATGAACGGGTTCACGTAACCGGCGTAGCCAATCTTCGCGAGCGCGGCGAGCCACGGCGCAAAGTCGGTCGGGCCATGGCCGGGCAACTGGTCGGTGCCCTTGCCGTGCTGCCACGCGTAGAAACACAACAGTTGTTTGCCGCACGCCGCGATGGCTTCCTCGACGCTCATCTTGCCCGCCTGGATGTGATACGGCGCCAGCGCGATCCCGACGCGCGGGTGCTTGTTGAGGTCCGTGAACGCCTTGATCGAGTCAATCGAGTCGAGCAGCGCGTGGCCGTGGTTCTCGATGGCCAGATAGGAGTTGTGTTTCTCAGCCAGGTCGGCAAATGGCTTCAACTTCTCCAGAAACCCTTTCATCGTCTCCGTCAACTCCTCCGGCTTGCACGGCTTCTCGCTGCCGCGGATGGCCACCCCGCCGCCCGCCGCCCGCCGCGCCGAGCAACTCCATATACTTCGGGTAATCGCCTCGATAGAGCGAGAAAGCGAACAGCTTGAGCTTGTGTTTCGCCAGCAACTCCTTCAGCCCCTTGGCGCCGGCGCCAGCCGCGATGTCGTCCAGATGCGTGCACTTGAACAACGGCCCCCAGATGTCAATCGCCTCGAAGCCGAGCTTCGCGATCCGTTCGCAGACCTGCTCGATCGGCAGCGGCACATACTGCGCCGACGAGGTCGAGAGCCGCATCTTCCACGCGGGCGAGGCCGCGCTGGCCTCCGGCTGCGCGCGCATCAACCACGGCGCGGTCATGGTCGCGGCCGTGGCGGTCAGGAAATGCCGACGGGCGATGATATGTCTCCCGAATGACTTATGGGCGCCTCCGGCAACTCTTTGCTGGCGCAGCGGCGTTGTAGGCCGTTTCTGCGAAGCGGCGAATTTATCGAGAGTTTCGCCGACTCGCAGAGTCGGCCTACAACGAATTTCATCTGGCGAATAGTTACCGGAGGTTCCCTTATTTGTTGGCCGGCTCACCCGGCTTCTCAGCCTGTTCGATCAACATGACCGGAATGCCATCGCGGATGGGATAGCGCAGGCCGCACGCCGTGTTCTGGCAGACCAGCCGGTCACCCGCCTCCTTCACGGCCGTCTTGCATTTCGGGCAAACGAGGATATCGAGCAGTTTCTTGTCAATCATACAGCTTCTCCGCTTGCGCCAGCGCCGCCGTGATCACGCGGCGCACGGGCGCCTTCGCTTTCACCGCCGCGCGCTTGCAGTTCTCGAATTCCGGTGACGCCGACACCACCCGGCCGTCGAGCCGGCCCAGCTTCACCTCCACCGCACCGAACGCCGTCTTCACCTTCACGACCTCGCGCTCCAGCTTCAGCCGCTGCGCCTCCGTCCGCCGCACGCCAAACGCCGTCGTGTCCGTCAGCAACAGCCGTGACAGCCGCTCCGCGTCCTCCGGCGCGCAGAGCACGCTCAACATCACGCCCGGCCGGTTCTTCTTCATCTGGATCGGCGTGTGGAACACATCCAGCGCGCCCGCCGCCAGTGCCCGCTCCATCACGTCGCCGAGCACCTGCGGGCTGACGTCATCAAGATTGGTTTCCAACACCACAATCCGGTCGGCCTGCTTCGCATCGCCGTTGCTTGTCTCGCCCAAGACGGCACGCAGGACGTTCGGCGTCTTCGGCAGGTTGCGCGTGCCAAGACCGTAACCGATGGCCTGCACCGTCATTGCCGGCATCGGCCCAAACTCCGTCACAAACTCCCGCAGCAGCGCCGCGCCCGTCGGCGTGATCAATTCCGCCTCCTCGTCGCCGGCGTAAATCGCCACGCCCTTCAGCAACTCCACCGTCGCCGGTCCCGGCACAGGAAACCGTCCGTGTGCGCAGTCCACAACCCCAAAACCCGTCCGCAGCGGCGCCGACGCCACAACCTTCTCAATGCCCAGTTCGCGCAATCCGATGCACGCGCCGACAAAGTCCACAATGCTGTCCACCGCGCCGACTTCGTGGAAATGGACCTTCTCCGGCGCGAGGCCGTGGATTTTCCCCTCCGCTTCCGCGAGCCGCCGGAACGCGCCCACAGCATGGCGCTTTACATCGTCGGCGAGCTTGGAGGATTCGATGAGCTGCTTGATCTCGTGGAACGAGCGGTCGTGGTGCTCATGCTCGTGCTGGTGACCGCGGCCATGTTCGTGATGACGCTCGTGGACGTGGACCTCGAACTTCATGCCTGCGATCGCCTGCCGCTGGTCGCGCCGGGCGGACACCTCGAACTCATCCAGCTTCAGCTTCGCCATCTCGCGCCGCAGCGTTTTCAGGTCGAGGCCCAGATCCAGCAGCGCGCCGATGGTCATGTCGCCGCTGATTCCGCCGATGCAGTCGAGGTAGAGCACCTTCATGGCGCGGGGATACTACCCGCTGAACCCGGCCTTGTCCATCGTCCGCGCGCCTTCTA
>DYDC01000318.1 GCA_020718125.1 Methylacidiphilum sp.
CGCGTGTTGCCGAAGCCGGACCAACCTGCTAGTTTCGCCGCGCATGGGTCCTCGCCTCCGTGAGGTTTACGACGTGATGTCGCGATTCGAGCGCGAGCCGGAGCACGTGCGGCAGGTTGCCCGGCTGGCGACGCTTCTTTTCGACCAACTCGAGCCGCTCCACCGGCTCGGCCCGAACGACCGCGATTTGCTGGAGGCCGCCGCCCAGATCCACGACCCCGGCTGGTCAAAATCCCCCCTCGGCAAAGGCCGCCACAAGCTCTTCTGCAAACTCATCACCGGACACCCGTGGAAATCCCGGAACAAGCGCGAAATCGAGGTGATTGCCAACACCGCCCGTTACCATCGCAAGGCGCATCCCGGCAACAATCACAAGCCGTTCGCCAAACTCAAACCCGCCGACCAGAGCCGGGTGTTCCGGCTCGCGGCCTTGTTGCGGCTGGCCGACGCGCTCGACCGCGGCCATCGCGGCTCCGTCCTCGATTTGCGCTGCAAGCTCGACGGCAAACACGTCACGCTGGAAGCCAGGGCGGATGGCAACCTTGCCGCCGAACGCGACGGCCTGTCCAGGAAGTCGTTGCTGTTCCATGAGGTCTATGGACGCGAGGTGCGGCGCGCATGAACCACCGGGTTTCCCGTCTCTCCGCTTCGATTGTCAGCCTTTGGCTGGTCCTGGCCGCGGCCACCGCGCGCGAAGTCCGCATCACCCTCCTCCACACCACCGACCTGCACGGCCACATCCGGCCAACGGAAATCGCCTATCCCAAAGAATCAGCCGACACCAACCTCGGCGGCTTCGCGCGCTGCGCGACCATGATCGCGAAGCTGCGGGCGGAGAACCCCAACTGCCTGCTCGTGGACAACGGCGACACCATCCAGGGCACGCCCGCAAGCCTCATGACCGGCGGACTGACGATGGTCCGCGCGCTCAACCATCTGCGCTATGACGCGTGGGTCTGGGGCAACCACGAGTTTGACTGGGGCGCGGACAAGCTCGAACGCTGCGCTGCCGTGGCCGAGATGCCGATCCTCGCCGGCAACATCCGCGGCGACCGGCCCGCCATTACCGGCAAGCTGCGTCCCTATATCATTGAGGACCGTGACGGCGTCCGCGTCGCGGTCATCGGCTTGAACTCGCCAGGCATCCCGAACTGGAGCCGGCCGTGGCTGATCCCAAACATGGTCTTCGAGCAATCACCGTCCGCGTTGCGGCGCATCCTGCCGGAGGTCAAACGCCAGAAGGCCGACGTGATCGTCCTCGCGGCGCACCAGGGCTACCGCGACCATGGCGACGACCACGCCAACCAGATCAACGACATCGCGCGCAGTTTCCCCGAGATAGACGCCATCATCGGCGGCCACACCCACCGGCCCGTGCCGGAACTGTTCATCCGCAACATCCTCTACAGCCAGGCCAACCACCGGGGATCCAGCCTGGGCCGGATGGATTTCGTCTATGACACCGACCGCCGCAAACTGACCTCCCGCAAGGCCAGGCTCATCAAGATGGATGCCAGCGTTCCGCAGGACGCCGGGCTGCTCGCCCTCTGCAAGCCCGACCTCGACGACGCCGACCGCGAACTGGCGCGAGTCATCGGCAGGGCGACCGCCGATTTCCCCGTCGCGGGCGCGCCCAAGCGCGAGACGCCGATGCATAATCTCCTTTGCGAAGCGATCGTCCACGCCTGCGATCGCGCCAAACATCCCACCGACATCGTCCTCACGCGCGTCCTCGACGAGCGCGAAACGTTGAAGAAAGGCCCTATCACCGTCGCCGACTGCTGGCGGCTCGTGCCCTATGAGAACTTCATCGGCGTGTTCGAGGTCACCCCGACCCAACTGCGCGCGTTGTTGGAGGAGGAAGCTTCGCTCTACGCACGCGGGAGTTTCAACGGCGTTTACGGGGCCAGGCTGGCGCTTCGCGTCAGCGCGCCAGCCGGCGAACGTGTCGTCTCCGTCACCGACCGCGACGGCGGGCCGTTCGCGCCCGACCGCCGGCTGCGGGTCGCCGCCGCGAGCTACGACCTCGCCAGCGCCGGCGCCCGCAGGCTGAAACTTCGCGCCATAGCCGACGCGCCGGAGGCGAAGCTGGCGGAGCTTCGCATCCAGACGCGCGAGGCGCTGGTCGAGTTCATCGCAGCGAAGAAGGAGATTTCACCTCGCCTGCACGGCTGGTGGCGCACGGGCGTCCGGGAGTAAGGATGCGAAAAGCGTGGGACGCGCGTCCCGCACGGCCGATTATTCGATGATCGCCGCGCGGGACGTGCCGCCCAGGCAAGAAACGATCCGGCTTGGGCTGCAAGGCTTTTCCGACCGTCCTCGCTGACAAGGATGACCGTCTCCTTCGGCTCGCCGAGGACAGTGTTGGTCTTCACCTCGTTGTCGCTGGGAATCTCAATCTGGTCGAACTTCTTGTCGCCGCAGAGCTGGCCCATGCCGAGCCACTCGACATTGAGCGACACCATGCCGCGCTTGGCGAGGTTGATGCAGCGAAGTTGCTTGTAGGGCGCGGCCTTGCCATTGCCGTCGTGGCCGTTGACGGCGAGCATCACGGGCACTTTGCCGGCCAGCGTCTCCGGCTCGTAGAGCAGCGCCGGGATTCACAGGCCCGGCAGCGCCTCGTAGCGCGGCTTGCGGATGCGATAGCCCGGCCCACCCTCGATCGTGTCGAACCATTCGACCCTGGTCTTCGCGTCGCGCCAAGCGGCGGCCTCACCACGGAACACGACGCGCTCGAACATCCGCTGCCGCGTCCGCTCGGCGACCTTCTCCCACTCCGCGACGGTCTTCACGCGCGGCATCCGCGGCACGCGCGCCTCGCAATAGGCCTGCACCCCGGTCAAGGGCACGTTCGTGGTAAGGATCGCGCGTTGAAGGAGCGATTGAAGACTCGGCTGAGGCTCAGCGGCTGCGGAAATCGCCGCGCACGACATCAGCGTTGCCAGAAGGAGGGGAGTGGTCTTGTTCATGTTGCGGTCCTCACGAAGACACTGACGAACGTGTCGCCGTGGCGCTGCTGCCGGTCGAACTGCCACGTCGCGGGCGGCTTTGGCGCGTCCGTCTTGTAATGTTCAAGCACAAACCACGCGCCCGCCTCCACCAAAGCGGCCAGCGCGGCGTCATCGAGAAGCTGTTGAGCCAGCGACGTCCGGCCAGCCTGTTTCGCATACGGCGGATCGGCCAGCACGAGGTTGAACCGCGGCCCGTCCGCCAGCCGCCGCAATGCACGCGACACCTCCAGTCCGAGCACGTCCGCTTGATCAGACAGCCGCGCCGTTTCCAAGTTCCGCTGGATCGCCTCCACGCAGCCGCGCGACTGGTCCACGAACGTCGCGTGGGCCGCGCCGCGGCTGAGCGCCTCGATGCCGAGCGCGCCGCTGCCGGCGTAGAGGTCGAGCACGCGCGCGTCAGCGACCAGTCCGCCGAGGCTGGAGAAGATGGCGCCCTTGACCTTGTCGGGCGTGGGCCTCACGTCGGCGGGGCCGCGCGGCATGACAAGAGGGATGCCGCCGGCGGTTCCTGCGATGATGCGCATGGGCGCATTCATGCCACAAACATCCGCGAGAGTCACAAACCGTTTTGGCGCTGGAACGGCATTGCATGATTGCATTTCCAACCTGACGTATTCCAGGGCGCATCCGCGCACTGCCCCTAAGTGGTCTCTGGCCGGAAACTCCCGTTTTCTGGAGCGGTG
>DYDC01000014.1 GCA_020718125.1 Methylacidiphilum sp.
CGGAACAACTGGCCCATCTTCTTGCCGAGCGCCTTGCTGGCGATCAGCAGGCTCACGGTCAACAGCAACATGCCCAGCACGCCCAAGGCGCAGGCGACTGACGGGGCGGTCGGGTCCACGCGGCCGATGAGTTGGTAGATGCCCTTGGTGATCGGGTAGTAAGCCTCCTTCATCGCCAGGATCAAGCTGTCGCTGACTTCGAGCATGGCGAACGAGAAGGTCAGGATCGTGCCGGCGATCAGGTTGGCCATCACCAGCGGCAGCGTGATCTTCACCATCGTCCGCAGGGGCGACGCGCCGAGGTTCAGCGAGGCTTCTTCGAGCGTGACGCTGGTCTGCTGGAGGCCGGCGACGGCGGCGCGGACGATGTAGGGCAGCCGCCGCACGGAGTAACTGATAATGAGCAGCAGCGTCGGATTTGCCGACGGGTCCACGAAGTCGTGCAGCCACTGATACCACGCCGGCGGCGGGTTCTTCGGGTCGAGCGGGATGTTGAACCCGGCGACATAGCCGAAGGCCAGCACGATGCCCGGCAGCGCCAACGGCAGCATCGCGATGGCATCCAGCAGGTTCGCGCCCGGCACACGTCGCCGCGTCAGCAGATAAGCGATGACGACGCCGAGGATCAGGTCGAGGAACGCGCTCAGCGAGGAGAAGAGCAGGCTGTTGCGGATGGAGGAGAGGGTCAGCGGGTGACGGAAGATTTCGCCGTAGAACCGGGTCGTGACATGGTCGGGCAGCACGGTCATGAACCAGTGCGACGCGAACGACTGGAGCACGACGCTGATGTGCGGCAACAGCGAGAGGAGAACCAGGCCAAGCGTGCCGCTGTAGATCATCCATCGCAGCCGGGGTGGGGCGGGCGTTTCGGCCCCGGCGGTGTGGCCGCGCGCCATCATCTGGTAACTCTTCTCGCCGGTGAGCCGTTTCGAGACGAGGAAGAGCGCGAACGTCACCAGCAGCGCCAGCAGCGCCAGCGTGTAGGCGAACGGGTTGGTGCCGACCTCGACGACTTTGTCGAAGATCTGCACGGCGATGACGCGGTTGTAGCCGATGAGCAGCGGCGTGCCGAGGTCGGTGAACGCGAAGATGAACACGATGATCGCACCGGCGAAGTAGCCGGGCATCACCAGCGGCAGGGTGATGGTGCGGAACATCCGCCAGCCGCGCGCCCCGAGGTTCTCCGCCGCCTCGCGCAACGTCGGGTCCACGTTGGCCATTGCGGCCGTCACGTTCAGGAACATGATGGGATAAACGTGCAGCACGCCGAGGATGACGACGCCCCAGAACCCGCCCGCGCCCAGCCAGTCAATCCCGTTCTCGATTGGCACGAGGCCGAGCTGGTCGAGAAGCAGGTTCAGCGAGCCGAATCGGGCGAAGACCTGTTTGATGCCGATGGCGCCGACGAACGGAGGCATGATCATCGGCGCCAGCAGCAGGCCGCTGAGCAGCGCCTTGCCGGGAAAACTGTAGCGCGAGAACCAGTGCGCCACCGGCAGCGTGATGACGGTCGTGAGCAGCGTGATGATGACGCCAAGCGCGAAGCTGTTCCAAAGGCACTCGAGCTGGAACGGGCTGCGGAAGAAGAGCCGGAAGAATTCCAGTGTGAACCGCCCATCGGGCCAGAGGGCCGCCTTGAACATATAACCGAGTGGGTAGAACAGGAAGAGGCCGAAGAACAGCGCCAGAAACAGCATGAACGCTGTCGTGGCGGGCGTGAGCGAGCGCGCATTGGCCCGCTTGGGCTTCTGGACTCCGGGCGCTCGGCTCATGGCGAAAAAGCTACCACATTTCAGCCGTCTTGTGTGCTCGATTCCTGATGGAGGGTCGCATGGGAAGGAACGGTCAAGGCGGGTTGAGCGTTGAATCTGCCATGCGAAACCGGTAGCGTAGGCTCGTGAAAGAGCAGGCCCAAATCAACAGCGAACGACGGCTGGAACTCGCGCGGCGTGCTTTTCGCGAGTTCTCGGCCCGGTGTTTCTGGTCGTGGCCGGAAGACGCGGAGATCACGGAGGAGATGATCCCGCTGATCGTGGAGGGGCTGCGCTTGCACGGGGGCCACAAGGGTTACCAAATCGCCGCCGAGCTATGCCACTAGGAAATTTCGAGCGGGAGGTGTTGAGGGTCATTGCGGCGAATCGCAACCCGGATAGTTTTGTGGGCGGCGCGACGGTCTTGCTTCGATCCCCTGACTCTCCGCGGTCGTCGCGGGATGTGGACCTGTTTCACGATACCGCAGAAAGCATCGCGCGCTCGGTGGAGGCGGACGTGGCTGCGCTTCGCGCCGCCGGCTGGGCGGTGGAGATGGATGGTTCGCAGCCGGCGTTTCAGCGCGCTTACCTGACGCGGGGGACGCATTCAACGAAGGTCGAATGGGTGCATGATAGCGCCTATCGTTTCTTTCCGGTGGAACAGGATACGGAGATGGGCTGGCGGCTGAATTTCTGGGATGCCGCCGTCAACAAGGTCCTGGCGCTGTTCGGGCGGCACGAGTTCCGGGACTATGTGGATATTCATTATCTGCACCACCGCCATCTGCATTTGGGCGCGTTGGTTTGGGCTGCGGCTGGCAAAGACCCCGGCCTGACGCCGGAGCTGATTCTCGACTGGATCAAACGCAGCACGTATTACACGCCGGAACAAGCGGCCACGGTGGCGCTGGACAAGCCTGTGGGGCTTGTGGAGATGAAGCGGACGTGGCTGACGATGATCGCGGAGGCGGACGCGCTCGTGAAAAAGCTGCCCTTGAAAGAGATGGGTTGCCTCTACCTGAACGCTACTGCCAGACCCGTTTGTCCCGACCCGGATTCCTCCGACTTTACCCAACTCGCACGTCACTTCGGTTGCGTCAAGGGCGCGTGGCCTCGCGTCGCGGAGCCGTAGTCGTCGGGCCGCAATGCCGAAGCCTGTCCGTTCCAGTGTCGGTTTCCCGTCCTGTTCACCGGACCGACGAGAGTGTTCCGTCACGGCGTGAAAAGCGTGATGTCCTGCGGACGGACGCTCAGGGTCAGGTTGTCGCCGGGTTCGCGCACGACTTCGGGATTGGTTTCCAACGCGCGCAACGGCTGGCCGCCTGCCAGCTTCAGACGGTATTGTTGGACCTCGCCGAGATAGGTGGCGCGTTCGACGACGGCGAAGATCAGGTTGTCTTCGGCGCCGACAGGAGCCGGGGTCAAGGCTTCTGGCCGGATGCCGCAGAGGACGGCGTCGCCGACTTGGAACGCTCGCGTTGCCACAGCCGTGAGATTGCCGCACTCCGTGGCGACGGTGGCAAACCCGCCGCCGCATTGTGCGACCTTGCCTTCGATGAAGTTCATCTCGCCGATGAAATCGGCCACGAACCGGCTGTTGGGCGAACGATAGACCTCGTGCGGCGAAGCGACCTGGACGAGCCGGCCGGCGTTCATGACGCCGATGCGGTCGGCCATCGAGAGCGCCTCCTTCTGGTCGTGCGTGACGTAGAGCATCGTCTGGCCGGTCTCGCGGTGGACGCGGGTGATCTCTTCGCGCGTCTCCAGCCGCAGCTTGGCGTCGAGGTTCGAGAGCGGCTCGTCGAGCAGGAGGATGCCGGGATTGATGACGAGCGCGCGGGCCAGCGCGACGCGCTGCTGCTGGCCGCCGCTGAGTTGGGTGGGGGAGCGTCCGGCTAGTTCGCCCATGTGGACGATGGCGAGGGCGTCGCGGACGCGGCGGTCCTTCTCGGCGCGCGGGACGGCGCGCACGTCGAGGCCGTAGGCGACGTTCTCGGCGACGGTCATGTGCGGCCAGAGGGCGTAGTTCTGGAACACCATGCCGGTGTTGCGCTTGTTCGGCGGCACGTTGTTGACGGGCTGGCCGTCGAAAAGAATCTGGCCCGCGTCCGGCGCGTAGAAGCCGGCGATGAGTCGGAGCACGGTGGTCTTGCCGCAACCGCTCGGCCCCAGCAGGAAGAACAACTCGCCGTCGCGGATGTCAAAGCTCACGTCGTCCACGGCGACAACTTTGCCGAATCGCTTTGTGGCGTTTGTGATCGAGACTTTCATTCCCGAAATCCGCAGCCCCGGAGGGGCGATAGAGAGTAGCCCACGGCGCAAGCCGTGGGTGAGAACGAAAAGAAACGAGAAGCCCCGGAGGGGCGGAAGAGGGCGTTGTTGCTGGTGGACGGCGAGGTTCTGTCGCCCCTCCGGGGCTTGATTGTTCGCTTTGCCGTAACCCCGGGCTTGCGTCCGGGGCTACACTCTGGCGCCGCTCCGCGGCTCAATATGGATGACGCTGTCATGGGTTCCTATTGGGCGACCTCGCCGCTTGCGATTCTTCGGAACTTATCGCGTGCCCAGACCTGCCATTCGATGCTCTTGCGCGCGCGCATCAACGGATCCTTCCATTTGCCGGCGGCCAGCTTCATCACCTCGTCTTCCGTCAGTGGCAGCCGCGCCAGTTCGGCCACGGCGGCGGGGTCGTCCCACTGACCGCGGGCGATGCCGGCTCGCCACGCAGCGACCAACTCTTGATGCACGTCTATGATACACGCGCCAAAGAGGTCGTTGACGATCTGCCAGCGGTCACCGCCTTTCTTCGGATCGTAGCGGAAGGCGATGGGCAACTCAAACGGGTTTACCGAGACGACCGTGACGCCGCGCAGCTTTTCGTAGAGCGCCGGCACGATGCACATGCGCTCGATGTTGAAGTCGCGCGGACCGCCGGGCCGGCCCCGCGGGATCATCCAGAGGGATTGGCCTTCATCGCTCAGCGTGTAGTCCACGAACCGCTCGGCAATCTTGCGATGGGGCGCGCCGCGGAAAATGCCGGCGCAATCGGGATTCAGCGCGATGACTTCCGGCGGTTGGATGTAGGCCATGTTCTCCGGCCCTTCGCGGCCGACCTGCATCAGCGCGTAGAAATCAATCGCCATCGCATAGGCCACGTTGCCGAGGCCAGCCTCCTTCGCCGTCGTGGCGGAACTGGAGTGGAAGTTTCGGGTGTTGGCGCACATCCGTGCGATGATCTGCCAGCCGCGCTCCCAGCCGCAGGCTTGCAGGATCAACTCGAACGACATGTGGATGCTGCCGGTCTTGCGCAGGTCGCCGCCACCGACCCAGCCGAGCAGTTCGGGGCGGCAGAGATCGGACCATCGTTGCACCGGCGGGAGTTTCATCCGCTCGATGACGCGTTTGTTGGCGCAGATGCCAAACGTCGAGATGGCGGTGCCGAACCATTCGTGTCCGGGATCATACATCGGCACGCCGCCCACCTGGGCCGGGATCTCCGACAAAGTGGCCGCCGGTGGATCGTGGCGCGCGAGATACTTCTTCCGCTGCAACTCGAAGTAGGGATCAATGCCGCCACCCCAGGCAACGTCGAGGTCGCCGCCGCCGGGGTTGCCCGCATAGCGCGAGTCCACGTAGCGCAGGAAATCGCCCGTGCCGCCCACGTCGCGCCAGTCAATCTTCACCGCCGCGCCATGATGTTTCTGATGCCACTCGCTGAACGCGTGCCCGAACTCGCGTTTGACGCCCTCCCAATGCGGCGAAATGACGATGAGGGATTGCTCCGGCGCGCGCGCGTAAACCGTCGTTGCGCCCGCCAGCAGCAGGGCGAAAAAAAAACGGGCAGGCGCGCTTGACCTGCCCGTCAAAGTCCTGGGCTGAGAGACGCTCATCGGTCAGTCATCCCGGCTGTTGCGGATGGCGATCAGCCGCAGCAGTTGAAACACCGCCACGGCGAGCGCGGCGACGTAGGTCAAAGCCGCGGCGCTTAAAACCTTTTTCACGCCCCCGGCCTCGCCGGAGGTCACGACCCCCATCGTGGAGAGCCGTTCCTTGGCGCGGGAACTCGCGTTGTATTCCACCGGCAGCGTGATGAGTTGGAACAACACCGCGACCGTGAACAAAAGGATCGCCAGATCGAGCAGCGTCTTGAAGGCGGTCGGCACCAGAAAGCCGCCAATCACCAGCAACGGCGCCGCGCCGGAGGCAAAGTTCGTGATCGGGATGATCGCCATGCGCAGATGCAGCGGCGCGTAGGCCGCCTTGTGCTGGATGGCGTGACCGCACTCGTGCGCGGCGACGCCCAGCGCGGCGAGCGAGGCGCCGTGGTAGATGCCGGACGATAGATGAACGCTGCGCGTGCGCGGATCGTAGTGGTCGCTCAACCGGCCCTCGACTTCCTCGACGGGGACGTTCTGCAAACCTTCCCGGTCGAGGATTTCGCGCGCGACCTCCGCGCCGGTGAGGTGGCTGGTCGCCTCGACCTCGGCGTAGCGCGCGTAGGTCGAGCGCAGTCTCCACTGGCTCCAGATCGTGATGATCAGGGCCGGGATCATGAAGATGTCAAATGGACTGAAGAACATGGTTTCGTTGCCTTTCCGTTTCCGCCGCCCAAAATAGCGGGCGGCTATCTGATTTCAAGCGCAACCGGAACGCGAACAGCCGGCTGCATACCGCGCCACGACTCACAGCAACTCGCGGAACTGATTCGGCGTCAATCCCGCATCTTGTGCCAATCCAGCCATCGTGAACGCGTCGATCCGATTGTGACGCGGGATGGTGAGGCGAACTCTGCCGTTGGACATGATCGTGTGCTTTCCCTCGCGGGCGACCCGGAAGCCGAGCTTGGCGAATACGCGAACGGCTTGGGCGTGACTGATGCCGGGCAGTTTGGGCATGGCTCAAAGCGTCACGACCGCTTCCTCGACCTTCAGCAGTCCGCTCTCCTCCGCTTCCACTGCGAGCCATTCGCGGATGGCGATCTTGATGTTCTCGACAGCCTCCTCGCGAGTGGCGCCCTGCGAATGGCAACCGGGCAAGGCCGGACAACTCGCCGCCCAGCCTTCCTCGGACTGAATGAGTTTGATGTGATATTGCATGGCGCTTGCCAGACACTTTAGCGGCTTCTTGCTGTTTGCGCCAGATTGCCCGCGGCACCTCAGATTTCAAGCGCAACTGGAAACTTGGACAACACGCGGCAGCCAGTCGTTGTCACCAATACGACGTCCTCGATCCGCACGCCGCCGACGCCGTGATAATAAAGGCCCGGCTCGACCGTGACGACGTGGCCGGCCTTCAGGAGCGACGGGACGGCGCTCATCCGCGGTGGTTCGTGGACTTCGAGGCCGAGACCGTGGCCGGTGCCGTGAAAGAAGCCCTGTTGGCGGGGGGATTTCTGATTTCTGATTTCTGATTTCTGATTTGCACCAGCCGTGCCGGTGTGGAAACCGCGTTGCTCGAAAAGCTCCTGAACGGTGCGATGGACTGCGCGGCCGTTCACGTCCGCGCGAATCGTTTTGATCGCAAGCCGATGAGCTTCACGCACCGCATTGAACTGCCGCAGCAGCGCGTCGCTGGCCTTGCCGCGGACAACGGTGCGCGTCATGTCGCCGTGGTAGCCTGTGCGTTCATCGCGGGGAAACACGTCGAGGATGATCGCCTCGTTGGCGCGCAGCGGCCCGCTGCCGCCGTCGTGGGGGTCGCAAGCCTGTTCGCCACCGGCGACGATGGTGTGGGAGCCGATGCCGCCGAGGCGGGTCATGGCGATGTCAATCTCGGCGCGGACACGCTCGCTGGTCAGTGTCGAGTCGGTGAGCGTGAGCCGGCCGTCGCGAGCGATGCGGGCGGCGCGGATGGTCTCGATGCCGGCGCGCAGGCCGGCTTCGGTGATGCGCAGGGCACGCTCGATGGCGCGAATCTCGTCTGGCCGCTTGCGCTCGCGCGCGGGGAAGAGCGGCTTGTCATCAGCCCGGACGCGGACGCCGTGCTTGCGGAGTTGTTCGGCGAGGGCGAGCGGGAAGTTCGACGGCACGCGTGCAGAACGGATGCGTCGCGGCTTGAAGATGGCGGTGATGATCTCGGCGAGTTTTGGCCGGCGGCCGAGTTTCTTCTCGAGCGGTTTGCTGATGCCGGGTTGCCCGATCACCTCGTCCACGCGGGCTTGTTTGCGGGCGCGATCAACCTCCAGGTCGCTCATGACGACGGCGCTGCGGCCGCGGTGGCGGAACCAGATGAACGGGTCAGGCGCGAACATGCCCGTCGCGTAGAGCATGTTCGCGTCGCGTTCGCTGTCGGCGACGATCAGAAGCGTGTCGCTCATCGCTGGACGGAGTTGGGCGCGGCCTGGCCCTTGTTTTCGAGCGCGGTGATCATTGCGCCCTTGCGGAAGACGCTGACTTGGCGCGTGGACTCGCTGATCACGATGGCGATGGTGTTGGTGGAAGCGGTGATGCCCGCGGCGGCCTCGTGGCGCGCGCCGTAGCCGCTGGGCAGTTCCTGGCCGGGCACATTCGGCAGCAGATAGCTGCCGGCGGTCATGATGACGCCGTCACCGCGGATGATGAACGCGCCGTCAATGGAGCTGAACTCCTTGACCGTTTCCTCCATGAACGGGTCGAGGATGTTGCGGTCGTCCTCGCGGTAGCCGTGGAAAGGGTTGATGACCATCGGCCGGCAGAGTTTGAGCACGGCCTCGGTGTCACCGACGACGAAGATGGTGCCGACGGGCTTGCCCTCGCGGCCTTCGGCGGCGAGGCTGCCGGCGATGCCGATGACGCGCTCGAGCACTTCCGGACGCAGGTCTTCGGGCAGTGGAACCTCCTCTGGCGAGAAAAGCATCTGGTATTCGCGTGCGGCGTCCACCAGCACCAGCGTGTCCAGCAACCCGCTGCCAGGCAGGCCGGCGATGCACACGATGCGCTCGTCGCGGCGGATAAGGCCGCGCGTCAGTGCGAGCAGCATGGCGAGCTTGAGCTGGCCGACGCGGTCGCCGCTGCCGCTGGAAATCTGGACGACATCCTTCACGCGGCGGTCGTTGCGGTATTGCTCGGGCTTGTTGCGCGTGACGACGATGACGTCATAGTCGGCGCACAGCCGTGAGGTTTGGTCGAGGGTTGGCAACGCATCGGCGAACAGCAGGACGCTGGAGATGTAATGCTGGCGGCCCAGCGCGACGGCGTGGCTGATGAGTGACCGGTTCAGCGCGGCGTGGGAGGTGGCCACACGCGCGGTGCTCGGCCCCCAGGTGCGCGTGATGATCTTGAACGCTTCCTCCGGCGATTCGGCGTGCAGGATGCGCTTGACGGTGTCCACATCCTTGCCAAGTTCGGCGAGCGCGTTGAGCACACGGAGAAAACTCCTCTCCTTCGGCGCACCGATGAGCATGATGAATAGGTGGACGGGCTGGTCTTGGAACTGGTCATAGACGACGCCCTGCGCGCTGCGGCCGACGACGAGGATGAATCGGCGTTTCATCGGCAGGCGCGCGTGGGGGACGGCGACGCCGTGGCCCATCGCGGTGGTCAGGGTGTTCTCGCGGGCCAGCAGCGCCTTCAGCAGGCGGTCGTGCTTGAGTTTCCGATCGGCCTCGCAGGCAAGCGCGGCCATCTCGGCGAGGACACTTTTCTGGTCCCGGCTCTTGAGGTCAATGACACGGTTGCGGGTCAGGAGTTTGTCGAGGCGCATGTCGCTGCGTGCAGGATAAACATGGTCGGCAAGTGGTGCAACGTGAAATCCGTGACGTTCGAGAAAAAGTTCGTCATGCCGGGGGAGGCTAACACGCCTTGAGCATTGTGCCTCGCGCTCTTAGAGTGGCCCCTTGCAACGGTTTCGTGGTGAAGCCGGGCTATTACGCCACGGTCCACCACCGCACGACGGCGCACGAGTGGCGGATTCCCGAGTTGGCGCAAGACCGCGCGGCCGGTCAATTGGCAACCGGCGTCCGCGTGGACAGCGTCGCCGCGGTGCAGCGGGCGCGATTCATCAACTTCAGCGACCTGACGCAGGCCGTGGACAGTCCGGAGCACGATTTCACACTCTATCGTTTGTCTCTGCGGGCGGCGGACAGCTACAAGGCGGCAATGCGGACATCCAACGGGTTTACAAGAGCATCCCGCAGCGTAAGGCCCGGTTTCGCCTGGAACTCATCATGCGAGCCGAAGATTCGGCTGGGCATCCAAATCCATCGGGCTGCGGAGACCAGTGCGGAGTTTGTGGAAGGCGAGGCCCGCGATCATGCCGGCGTTGTCGGTGCAGAGTTTGCGGCCGGCGACGAGCAGTTCGATGTGGTGGCGCTGGCAGGCGGCGGCGAGTTGGTCGCGGAGCGCGGTATTGCAGGCGACGCCGCCGCTGACCGTGACCGCGCGCACGCGGCAGGCCCGCGCAGCGGCAACGGTCTTGCCGACGAGCACCTCCACGACGGCCTGCTGGAAGCTCGCGCAGAAGTCGGGGAGGAGTCGAGAGTCGAGAGCGGAGAGTCGAGAGCCAGCAGGCAGCACGCGGAAATTTCCGGCACTCGACTCTCCGCTCTCGGCGCTCGACTGTTTCCGCAGCCAATAGAGGACGGCGGTTTTCAACCCGCTGAAGCTGAAATCGAGGTCGGGATCGTGGAGCTTGCCGCGGGGCAGGGAAATGGCGTTGGCGTTGCCGTCGCGGGCGTATTTCTCGATTTCGGGGCCGCCGGGATAACCGAGGCCGAGCAGCTTGGCGACCTTGTCGAACGCTTCGCCAGCGGCGTCATCAAGAGTCTGGCCGAGCACCGTGTGGTCGCCGACGGCGCGGGCGTGGACGAGGATCGTGTGGCCGCCGGAGACGATGAGAGAGACGTTCGGCTCGAAGTTGCGCCGCGCGGACAGCCACGGTGAGACGAGGTGGGCCTCAAGGTGGTTGATGCCGATAAACGGCAGGTTACGCGCGAGGGCGATGGCCTTGCCGGCGGTCAGACCGATGAGCAGCGAACTGGCCAGTCCGGGGCCGCAGGTGGCCGCGACGCCCTCGATGTCGTCGAGCCGGACGCCGGCTTCGTTCAACGATTCGGCAATGATGGTGTCTATGACTTCGAGATGATGACGCGACGCGAGTTCTGGCACGACGCCTCCATAGGGGCGGTGGAGGGCGATCTGCGATGCGACGACGTTGGAAAGAATCTCGCGTCCGTCGCGGACGACGGCGGCGGAAGTCTCGTCGCAGGAGGTTTCGATGCCCAGGACCAGCATGATGGCTTTCAGAATCACTCTCGCAAACGCGGGTGCGAGCCTCTAGGTTGTAGGGCGAACGGGAAATGAGAAGCAAGCCGAACATCCTCATCTTTTATGTGCTCGCGGCCGTGCTGTCGCTGTCGCTGTTTCAGCCCTACCTGATGCGGAAGCTGAGCACGCCGGAGAAGCCGTATAGCGAGTTTAAGTCGCTTGTGCAGACGGGGGAGGTCAAGGAGTGCGAGATCACCCGCGAGAGCGTCACCTTTGAGTTGAAGGACGGGAAGAAATTCGTCACCGTGCCGCTCAATGACCCGGAGCTGGTCAAGCTGCTCGACGCGCAAAAGGTGAAATACACCGCCCGCACCGAGAGCGGCATTGGCCAGTTTTTCCTCGTGTGGATCCTGCCGATCATCGTGTTTGGACTGCTCTGGTTCTTCCTGATCCGCTCGATGGACCGGACCGGCTCGATGGTGACGGGCTTCGGCAAGAGCAAGGCGAAGATCTACGCCGAGCGCGACACCAAGACGACGTTCGCCGATGTTGCCGGCTGCGACGAATCGAAGCTGGAGTTGCAAGAGGTTGTCGAATTCCTCAAAGACCCGAAGCGGTTCCAAAAGCTCGGTGGCAAGATCCCCAAGGGCGTGCTCGTGGTCGGGCCGCCGGGCACCGGCAAAACACTGCTGGCCCGCGCGGTGGCCGGCGAGGCGGGCGTGCCGTTCCTGTGGATCAGCGGCAGCGATTTTGTGGAGATGTTCGTCGGCGTCGGCGCGGCGCGGGTGCGCGACCTGTTCTTGCAGGCGCGGAGCAAGGCGCCGTGCCTGTTGTTCATTGACGAAATTGACGCCGTGGGCCGGCTGCGCGGCGCGGGCCTCGGCGGCGGCCATGACGAGCGCGAGCAGACGCTCAACCAACTCCTGGTCGAGATGGACGGCTTCGAGACGCAAAAAGGCGTCATCCTGCTTGCCGCGACGAACCGGCCGGACGTGCTCGACCCGGCGTTGCTGCGTCCGGGGCGCTTTGACCGGCAGATCGTCATCGATGCGCCCGACGCGAAAGGCCGCGAGGCGATCCTCAAGGTTCACGTCCGCAACAAGCCGCTGGGCGCGGACGTGAAGCTGGATGTCATCGCCAAACGCACGCCCGGTTTCAGCGGCGCCGACCTCGCCAACGTCGCCAACGAGGCTGCTCTGCTCGCCGCGCGCCGAAACAAGATCAAGCTGGAGATGCCCGACTTCGAGGAGGCCATTGACCGGGGCATCGCCGGGCCGGAGCGCAAGTCGCGCGCGATCACCGACCACGAGAAGAAGATCATCGCCTACCACGAGTCCGGCCATGCGCTCGTGGCGAAGAACTGCGAGCACGCCGACCCGTTGCACAAGGTTTCCATCATCCCACGCGGCCACGCGGCGCTGGGCTACACCCTCCAGTTGCCGATCAACGACCGCTACATGGCGTCGCGAAGCGAGTTGAACGACCGCCTGACGGTGATGTTTGGCGGGCGCGCGGCGGAGGAGGTCGTGTTGAATGAGATCTCCACGGGTGCGGCCAACGACCTCGACCGGGCCACCGAACTGGCGCGCGCGATGGTCTGCCAGTATGGGATGAGCGACGAGCTTGGCCCGCGCCGGCTCGGCCGGAACCACCAGCAGGTCTTCCTCGGCCGCAGCCTCGGCGAGGAGCGCGACTACAGCGACCAGACGGCCCTGGAGATTGACCGCCAGGTCCACGCCATCATCGGGAAGGCCCACGAGCGCGCGAAGACCATCCTGAAGGATCGCCGCCCCCAGCTCGATCGGCTGGCGAAGGTGTTGATGGAAAAGGAGATTCTCGACGCGGAGGACGTGGACCGGATCCTGAAAGAGGGCAAACGGGGCGCCTGTCGCTGCCTCGCGATTGGTTGATTGAGCCGTAAAAATGGAGTCCGCGACAGGTCGAGGGGCGGGGGCGACAACACACGAAGAGCGCAAGAGGTGGGGCGTGCTGTCCCCAGCCCGCCGGCTGATGATGATTGCGGACGGCTGGGGACAGCCGTCCCTACGGGACTCGTTTGTTTGTTTCTCGCCGATACCCGCCGTTGAAACGGCGGGCTATTCTCTGGCTGTCCCGATGGGACAGCACAACGGCTCATCTCCTCTGCGCATTGATCGTGGCGCGGGTGTCAAGTTGCGCCCGGCCGTGAATGGACGTGATTTTGGCGCGTGACGGCGGGCGGAGGATAGGCTAGTGTCCGGGCCGTCGAATGAAACTTTGTCTCGCCATTGTAATGTTGGCCGCGCTGGGAGGGGTGGGGTGCGCCCACTACGATTCCTCGCCCCGGCCGCACGTGGGCGAGATCAGCCAGCCGCAACCGCCGATCCTCACGGCTGCACGGTAAAAAGCGTTGACCCCGAACGCTTTCGGGGTTGACGCGATTTGTTTTGCGTCCGCTATGGTGACACATGCAACCCAGGCTGGATAACGCCGTCGTTGAGCCGCTGAAGCGGCCGCGCATCCCGGAATGGATCCGTATCGGGTTGCCGACGAGCCGGCGGTTTGGCCGGACGAGCAGTCTCGTCGCGGGCTTGAAGTTGCACACGGTGTGCGAGAGCGCCCGGTGTCCGAACCAGTCGGAATGCTGGTCGCGCGGCACGGCGACGTTCATGATCGCTGGCGACCGTTGCACGCGGGCGTGCGGGTTCTGCGCGGTGAGCACGGCGAAGCCGTTGCCGTTGGACAGCGACGAGCCGGCGCGCGTGGCGGAAGCGGTGCGGCGGATGGGCCTGAAGCACGTCGTCATCACAGCGGTGGCCCGCGATGACGTGGCCGATGGCGGCGCGGAACATTTCGCGCAAACGATCCGCGCGGCGCGGGCCGCGCGCGGTGATGAGTTGGTCGTTGAAGTGTTGACGCCGGATTTCGGCGGGCGGCGCGAGTTGGTTGAGACGGTGCTGGCAGCGCGGCCGGACGTGTTCAACCACAACGTCGAGACGGTGCGCCGGCTGACGCCGTCGGCGCGGCATCGGGCGACCTACGAACGGTCGCTCGAAGTGTTGCGGATGGCGGCGGAATTGGCGCAGGCAGGGACGGCGCGCTGCGCCGTCCGGTCGGCCGATGCGGATTCGGCACGCCCGGAGATCGCGCCCTGCCCGAAGGCGCAGCCGGCGCGGAAGACATTTGTGAAGTCGGGTCTGATGGCCGGCCTCGGCGAGACCGGGGCGGAAGTCTTGGAAACGATGCGCGATTTGCGCGCCGCCGGCTGCGAAGTGCTGACGATCGGTCAGTATCTGCAGCCGACGAGGAAGAATCTGCCGGTCGTGGAATTTGTGCGGCCGGAGACGTTTGTGCGCTACGGGCGCGCAGGATTGGAAATGGGTTTCGTCCACGTGGCGAGCGGGCCGCTGGTGCGGTCAAGTTATCACGCGGACGATTTCGAGCCGGGAAAGTGAGCGAACGATGACAAAAGCCGTGCAGTTCAACCATGAGTTCATGCAAGAGGCCAACCGCCTGAAGCGGCTGCCGCCCTACCTTTTTGCGGTCATTGACCAGTTGATCAAACAGGAGAAGGCCGCCGGCAAGGATGTCATTGACCTGAGCATGGGCAGCCCCGACCTGCCGCCGCCGCCGAACGTCGTGCAGGCGCTGGCCGATGGCGTCAAGCGCGCCGACACGCACGGCTATTCCCGCTACGACGGCGAGATCGAGCGCAACCTCCGCAAGGCCATCGCGGACTGGTATCACCGGAAGTTCGCTGTCGAACTCGACCCGAACACCGAGGTGCTGCCGTTGATCGGCTCGAAGGAGGGCCTCGCGCACCTGTCGCTCGGGTTCCTCAACAACGACGACATCGCGCTGGTGCCCAGCCCGACCTACCCGATCCACTTCAACGGCGTGATCATGTCCGGCGGCATCCTCTACCAGTTGCCGTTGCTCGCGGAAAACAACTTCCTGCCGCAGGTCAATAAACTCGACCCGCACGTGGTGCGGCAGTCGAAGCTGATGATCCTGTCCTACCCGCACAACCCGACCGCGGCGACGTGCGACATCGGGTTCATGCAGGAGATGGTGGACTGGTGCCGGCGGCATCACATCATCCTCGCGCACGACTTCGCCTACAGTGACTTCGTGTTCGACGGCCACAAGGCGCCGAGCGTTTTCAACGCGAAGGGTGCGAAGGACGTGGCGATCGAGTTTCACAGTTTCTCGAAGAGCTACTCGATGGCCGGCTGGCGGCTGGCGTTCGCGGTCGGCAACGCGAGCATCCTCAAGACGCTCGGCAAGACCAAGAGCTACATTGATTTCGGCATCTTCCGCGCGGTGCAGTATGCCGGCATCGAGGCGCTGAACGGGCCGCAGGAACACGTCAAGCTCGCCGCCGACACGTATCATCGCCGTATGAAGCTGTTCGTCGAGGGCCTCAACGCGCACGGCTGGCAGACGCCAATGCCGAAAGCGACGTTCTACATCTGGGCGCATCTGCCGCTGAAATACAGCGCGCTGACCTCGATGGAGTTCGCCCAGTTCCTGATCGAGGAAACCGGCGTGGCGTGCGCGCCGGGCACGGGCTTCGGCGAATACGGCGAAGGCTACGTGCGCTTCGCAATGGTGCAGAACGAAGACCGGCTCAAGCAGGCGGTCGAGCGCATCGGCAAGGTGCTGGCGGCGGACTGAGCCTCCGCGGACACGACACAGGCGGTGAAGCAGAAACGGCGGATCGCATGGCGAAACGCATATTGATTTTTTATCTGACGAAAGGCACGGGCCACCACGCCGCGGCGTTGGCGGTGCGGCATGGCCTGCGCCAGATAGACCCGTCGCTGGAGATTGCCGAATACGACTCGTTCTCATACGGCAACCCGGTGCTGGCCAAGATCGTCCTGAAGACCTACTTCGGCGTGCTCAAGACCACGCCCGGCCTCTGGGAGTGGATGTATGACAACCCGAAGTTCAAGGAGCGCACGAGCGGCATCCGCGAGCGGCTCAACCGCCGCAACGCCGCGCGGCTGGAGACGCTGCTGAACGAGTTCCGGCCCGACCTCATCGTCTGCACGCAGGGGTTCTCGTGCGGTGTGATGGGCGACTACAAGACCCGGACGGGCGCGCGGTTTCCGCTGGTGGGCGTCATCACCGACTTCGTGGCGCACCGTTACTGGGCGCACGGCCAGGTCAACCTCTACTGCGTGCCCACGCCGCAGACCCGCAACGCGCTCATCGCGGGCGGCGTCTCGCCGGAGAAGGTGCGGGTCACCGGCATCCCGATCGAGGCGATCTACAAGGAGCAACCCAACCGCGCCGCGCTCAGCGCGCATCTCGGCCTGCGCCCCGACACGACGAAGGTGCTTATCATGGGCGGCAGCCACGGCATGGGGCCGATGGGGACGATCCTGAAACGGATGAACAAGATCCGCCGCCCGCTGGAGTTGATGATCGTCACGGGCATCAATGAAAGGCTTCACCATCGCCTGCTCAAGCTCCAGCCGCGCCTGGAACATCCAACGCACGTCTATGGTTTCGTGAAGAACATCCCCGACCTCATGAGCGTCAGCGACCTGCTCGTGACCAAGCCCGGCGGCCTGACCACCAGCGAGGCGCTCTGCAAGCGGCTGCCGATGATCATCTGCAACCCGATTCCCGGCCAGGAGGTGCGCAACACCGATTTCCTGGTCGAAAGCCGCGTGGCTGTGAAGGCAGAGACGGTTTACGACCTGCCGCCGATCATCGAGCATCTGCTGTCTCGGACGGAAAAAATCGCCGCGATGCGCGCCCGCTGCGAGCCGCTGCGGCGGCCCGACTCGGCGCACGACATCGCCGCGGCGGCGCTGCAGTTGTTGAGATGATCTACTGGTTTTTCCGCCTGATTGCGGGAGCGACCCGCCTCATCCCGCGGCGGGTTCTTTGCGCGCTATGCGACCTGCTGGGGGCGGTGGTTTATCTCGCGCGGCGGCGCGAGGTTGGTGTCATGGCGGCGACCCAGCAACGTGTGGCGGCCCATCGCGGCCGGCCGTTGACGGCCAATGAGGCGCGGCGGCGCGTCCGCCGCGTCTATGCCAGCTTCGTCAAGACAGTCATGGACTACTTCTACTTCGGCGCGCATCTGGAGGAGCTGCCGCCGTTGGTCGAGGTGGAGAACATGGAACTGCTCGCGAAGACCCGTGCGCGCGGCCACGGCACGATCATCATCAGTGCCCACGTTGGCAGCGTGGACAATGGCGCGGCGCTCGTCGCCCGGCACGGTTACATCTGCCATATCGTGGTGATCACCCAACACGACCCGCGGCAGGATAAGTTGTTCCAGTTTCAGAGGCTCTCGCGCGACATGCGGATCGTGCCCATCGGCCGCGCCACGCGCGAGTGTGTCCGCGCGCTCCGGCGCAACGAGGCGATTGCGCTGGTCGGCGACCGCGATTTTACGCCGAACCGCGACACGACGATGTTCTTCGGCGCGCCGGCCCGGCTGCCCACCGGCGCGACGCGGCTGGCGCTGGCCACCGGCGCGGCCATCGTCTTCAGCTATTGCGTGCGGCTGCCCGGCGACCGGTTCCGGCTGTATTTCTGCGACCCGATCTATGCGGACAAGGCGCGGGACACGGTCGAGGGCTTGCAGCGGCAGATCGCGGAGCGGTTGGAGCGCGCCATTGCGGAGCACAGCGACCAGTGGCACATCTTCCACGATCTCTGGGACGTTGACGCCGACTGGCGTTTCGCGCAAACCTACACGCAACACAAATGAAACCGGAGGCGGAATCGCTCGTGGCAGTGGTCGCGGCCTACAGGGAAGAGGGCCTGATCGGGAATGTGGTGAAGCTGGCGTTGCCGTTCGTATCGCGGGTCGTTGTCGTGGACGACGGCTCCGGCGACGGCACGGCCGCCGAGGCGCGCGCCGCGGGCGCGGAGGTGATTGTTCATCCCGCCAACCGCGGCAAGGGCGCCGCGTTGATGACCGGCTTTGCCCGCTGCCGCGAACTCGACTGCGAGTGGATCGTGCTGTTGGATGGCGACGGCCAGCACGATCCGGCGGACATTTCCAGCCTGCTCGCCGCGCGCGCATCGGGCGACAAGCTCATCGTGGGCAACCGGATGGGGAACGCGGCCGCGATGCCGTGGCCGCGGTGGATTGGCAACTGCGTCGGTTCGTGGCTGGTGAGCCGGCTCATCGGCCAGCAGGCGCCGGATTCGCAATGCGGTTTCCGGCTGTTGCATCGGAGCCTTCTGGACGTGCTGGAATTCAGCACGCGGCATTACGAGTGCGACAGCGAGATGTTGATCCTCGCTGCGCGGGCCGGGCTGCGGATCGGCTGCGCCCCGGTGGCCACCATCTACGGCAGGGAAACGAGCTACATCAAGCCATGGAAAGACCTCATGCGGTTTTTCAGGCTGCTGTGGCGATACCGGAGCCGACGTCCATGATCTGGTTTGCGGGCAAAGAGGGCGGCTCGCAGAACTCGCCTGATGACTGGCGGGAGCGGATGGTGGCCGGGCAATTGGAGGCGCGCAAGATCAACGACGCGCGCCTGCTCGATGCGTTCCGGCAGGTGCCGCGGCACCTGTTCTGTCCCGGCGCGGAGCTTGACGATGCCTACGGCGACCATCCGGTTGACATCGGTTTCGGCCAGACGGTGTCCCAGCCTTACATGATCGCGTGGATGTTGCAGGAGGCGCGGCTAAAGGCCGCGGATCGCGTGTTGGAGATCGGCACAGGCTCCGGTTACCAGACCGCGTTGCTGTCGCGACTGGTGCATCGCGTGTTCAGCGTCGAATGCATCCCGGATCTGCTCGCGTCGGCGCGGGCGCGGCTGGAGGAGCTTGGCGTCGCCAACGTGGAACCGCTCGCGGGCGACGGCAGCGTTGGCTGGCCGGAGCGCGGGCCGTTCGACGCGATCATCTACTCAGCCGCCGCTCCGGAGATCCCGGATGTGGTGAAACACCAACTCGCCATCGGTGGCCGGCTGCTGGCGCCGGTTGGCTCACGGATGAGCCAGAGCCTCGTGCGCATCGTGCGTGTGGACGGGAAGAAGCTCAGCGAGGAGAACCTCGGCGGCTGCGTCTTCGTGCCGCTGCGCGGGGCGTATGGGTGGAGCGATTGATGGTTGAAAATCGTTGCAAGATAACGTGGACAGCGGCGGATGGTTGTGCTACCTAGACGCGCCTTATTCCGCGCTGGAAGCGGCCCTGTGGCCGGGCCGGCGTGGAATTCCGGTCGGGGCGTAGCGCAGCTTGGCTAGCGCGCTTGGTTCGGGACCAAGAGGTCGCGGGTTCAAATCCCGCCGCCCCGACCATTTCTTTTCAAGGGACAGGCCCATGCTGTCTTCGGTTTCACTTCCAGGCGGTCGGGCGCAACTTGACACACGCGCCAAGT
>DYDC01000015.1 GCA_020718125.1 Methylacidiphilum sp.
GGCGACGGGCAGGAATACGGCCCGATTGACCTCGCCACGCTCCAGCAGTGGGCGCGCGAGTCGCGCGTGACGCCTGCGACGCGGGTGTGGTCGGCGTCGGACAACGCTTGGCGGGCGGCACGGGATCGTCGGGAACTCGAAGCGGCCTTTGCCAGCCTGCGCGATGCGAATGTGCCGCCGGTGGTGGGGCCGCTTCTAGTCGTTCAGCCGCCGCACGCTGATCCGGACGGTGGCGGGGCTGTCCTCGTCAACCGTCAACAGCGTCCGGCCCATCCGAACCTGGTCACCACGGCGCAACTCCGTCTGGCCCACAGGCTGGCCGTTGACGAGGGTGCCGTTGCTGGAGCCGAGATCACGCACACAGAGGCCGGCCGCCCCCGAAAACAGCTCCGCGTGGCGGCGCGACATCGCCCCATCTGGGATGCAGATGTCCGCCACACCCTGCTCGCGGCCCAATGACAGGCGTTTCACCAGCAGGAACGCGCGCGGTTTTTCCTCGCCCTCGAACTTCAGCCACAGGGCGCGCACCGGCGACAGGGGTTGGGCCGGGGCGGCTGCCTTGGCGACCACAGTGGGTGCTTGGAAACCGGCCGGGGCCGCGCCTGCGGCCTTCGGGACAACTGTCGGGCTGGCGGACGACGGTCGCGCGACCGCGGGTTTCACAACATGGGGCGTCGGCGGCGCGGCGGTCGTGGTCGCGGTGAACTGTGGCGGAGGCGCGACGGGCGGCGGTTCCGGGCCTGTTCTTGACGCCACAGCGACCGGCGAGCGAATGATCACGCTGCCGTCGGTCAGCGGCGGCAGGAACGGTTGAATCGCCTGCCAGCGGATCTTGGGGTCCTTGATCAGCGCGGCTTTGATGAGCGCGTCGAGGTCGGCGGGCGTGTCGGGGCGCAACTGGCGCAGCGGCGGCGGCTCGATATGGGTGTGTTGCTTGGACCATCCCTCGAAGTCATCCGCTTGGAATGGCGGCCGGCCGGTGAGCAGTTCGTAGAGCATCACGCCGAGACTGTAAAAGTCCGAGGCCGGTTCGCCGCGCGCGCCGGTGAACAGTTCCGGCGCGCCATACATCGGCGTGAGCGAAAGGCCGCCGAGACTGACGGTGGGGCCGCTGACGGGCACGGCGATGCCGAAGTCCATCAGTTTCACCACGCCGTCCTCGCGGAGCATGAAGTTGTCGGGCTTGATGTCGCGGTGGACGATGTTGAGCGCGTGGGCGGCGCGCAACGCCCGCGTGGCGGCGCGGGTGATGCGGCGCACATCTTCCACCGCGGGCCGGCCGTGTTGCTCGACCCACTCGCGGATGGTCATGCCGCGGACGTATTCCATCGCCATGAACATCGTGCCGTAGGCCTCCATCGCTTCGTAGAGGGAGACGATGTTTTCATGCCGCACGCGCGACATGACCCCGGCCTCCTCCCGGAAACGCTCCAGGAAGCCCTGCCGCATCACCATCGGGTGCGGCAGCATTTTCAGCGCGACCTGTCCCCGGGCCGGGCCGCTCACGTCGGCTTTT
Source organism: Methylacidiphilum sp. (assembly GCA_020718125.1). Taxonomy (GTDB): domain Bacteria; phylum Verrucomicrobiota; class Verrucomicrobiia; order CAIQCK01; family CAIQCK01; genus JACRKA01. The sequence continues at coordinate 1,517 of DYDC01000015.1, forward strand.
TCGCGCACGGCGCGGAAGACCCAGCTCATGCCGCCCTCGCCCAGGCGCGCGATGACGGAGTAGTTGCCGATGCGGCGGGCCAGCAGGTCGGCGCCGGACCAGCTCAGCCGGTGCGCGATGAGGCGGGTGAGGAACAATTTGAGCGAGGGCAGTTGTGCGCAAAGCTGGTCGAAGTCGGTCGCGGCCAGCCGGCAGAGCGTGCAGTCGTCGAGCGCGACGACGTCGGCGTTGCGCGGCTCGCGGTTCAACAGGGCCATCTCGCCCACCACGCTGCCCGGCCCGAGGCGCGCCAGCACCTTGATCTCGCCACCGGCTGCGGGGCGCGGCGCGTGGACCTCGATGAACCCGTCGCGGACGATGTAGAGGCAGTCACCGGCGTCGCCGGCGCGGATGATGGGATCGCCGGCCTTGAATGAGGCCTCGACGAGCTTGGAGCGGAAAAGCGTGGCTTGGTCGGGCGAGAACCCGGCGAGCGGCTCGAAGCGGTCGGGATTGGGCGTGGTGGACGGCGTCATGACCGGCGGCTTTCCCTGCGCAATGTATAAACGATCCTGCGGCGGAATGATGCTCAGAACTTGTCGCTCTTGTCAAAGCGGTCGAGCGACTTGAGTTTCTCGCTGTGGCGCTTGTCCAACGAAGGGCCTTGGCCTTCCGCATTGGTGATCGGCATGCCACGGAGACCCTTGCTCTTCTCGATGCGACCCCAAGTGTAGCGTTGGGCTTCCTCGATGGTGCGGATGACCTTGGGCCGCAGAAAGAACACCAATTCGGTCTTGGCGTCCACCGTGTGGGTCGTCTTGAACAGGTAACCCAGCAGCGGGATGTCGCCCAGCAACGGCACCTTGTTCACGTCGTTCTGGCGTTTATTGGCAGTAAGGCCGCCGAGGATGATGATCTGGCCGTCCTTGACGGTGACCGCCACGGCTTCGGCCTCGCGCCGACTCAAGACCGGGATTTTGTTGCCGTCAATTAGCTGGAACTCCTTCACGTCATCCACGGTCTGGAAGATATTGAGCGTGACGACGCCATCGGGGTTGATCAACGGCGTGACTTCGAGGCCGACGCCAATGTCAATGTTCTCAAAGTTTGACCGTTGCTGGTCGCTGGCAATGGTTGTCTGAACGGAGGTGACGAACGGGCGCGACTCGCCGACGAAGATGCGGGCGCGCTGGTTGTTGGAGGTGTAGAGGTGCGGCGTCTGCAAGACTTTGAACTTGCTGTCCTCGGCGAGCGCGTGGATGACCGCCCGCAGATCGTCGCCGAAGAAACTGGCGAAGTAAGTCAGCCCGCCGGTCAGGCCAGCGGGGAGCAGTTCCGGCCCGGTCAACGAACCGGGCTTCATGAACTTTGTGATATTCAGCGCGTTGGTGGAGCCGCCAATGGGGGTCGTGCCACCGAACGTGCCCCTGCCGACGGAAGGCACCGACAGACCCGCGCCCGCCGGACTTTTCCCCTGGCCAGCTTGGAAGAGGTCCACGCCGAAGGTGACATCGTTGTTGAGGCTGACCTCGGCAACCACTACGTCAATGGCCACCTGTGGCGGGAAGATGTCTATCTGCTTGATGACATCGGCGAACACGTCGAGGTCGGCCTCGGGGGCGGAGATGATGACGGCGTTGTTGCGAATGTCGGGGATGATCTTGATCTGCGGCATCAGTTGCGCGGCGGCGGCGCCGGTGGGCGAGACGCCGGGGGTGACGCCCGGCGCGAGGCCCGTGGCGCCGCCTTGAGCGCGCGTGCGCTGGCCGGAGCCAAACGTGCTGCGGCTGGCGGTGGAGGAGCGCGAACTGGCGCTGCGGGCGCCGTCGGCGGCGCTGCTCCGGGAACTGGCGCCGCCGCGGGTGCCGCCGCCGATCTGGCTGGTGCGCCGGGCCGTGGTAGAGCCGGCGCTCGTCGCGCTGCCGGTGGAACCCGCGCGACGTGTCAGCGGTGTCGCGCCGCCGCCTTGGATGAGGCTGAAAAGCATATCGGCCATGTCCAACGCGTCGGAGTAGTTCAGGAAGAACACGCGGGTCTTGAAGTCCTGGTTGGTCTTCACATCGAGGGCTTTGATGATCTTCTCGAAGAACGAGAAGTTGGATTCCTGGGTGATGATGATGAGCGCGTTGGTGCGGTCATCGTAGCTGGTGAGGACCTTGCCGAGGATGACGGTGTCGCCGGTGGTCGCTGAACGGCCGGCGCCCGCCTGCGGTATCGGTGTGGCCGGCACGCCGGGCCGGGCTGTCGCGCCACCCTGGTCGGCGGCGATGAGCTGCTGGAGAATCATGGCCAGGTCGGCGGCGGCGGCGTTCTCCAGCACATAGACGCGGGTCTCCATCTTCGACTCGCTGGTGGTGTCCATGTATTCGATGATGTCCTTGAGGCGCGAGACGTTGAGCGCGCTGTCTATGATGAGCAACGCGCTGGAGCGCGGCATCGCGATGATCTGGCCATAGGGATGCATGAAGACGCGCCCGCCACCGGCGGCGGCCGGCTGGCCCGGCACCGGCATGGTGCTGGTCAGCGCGCGCTGCACATCCATCGCATCGAGGTATTTTACGCGCACGATCTGCGCGATGATGCGGTCATACTGCTTGACCTCCGTGTCCTCCTTGGCCACCGGCACGCCTTCCTGGACGCCTGAAGTGACCGGCACGACCTTGTAGAACTTTTCGCCCATCGGCACGATGGCGAAGCCGTTGGCCATCATCACGCTTTCGAGGGCGCCGATGGCCTCCTCCATGGTCAGCGGGCCGGAGGAGCGGAAGGAGATCAAAGCCTGCAAGCCTTGCTGCATGATCGGGCTGCGGTGGGTCAGTTCGGAATACTTCGCCAGCACCTGCAGCAGGTCGGCGTTCATCCAGTCGAACTCGATCGTCTCGTCGGGATTGATTTCGCTCGGCCTGGCAAGCGTGATCGGGCCGGGGCCGGGCACGACAGCCTGCTGCGCAGGCGCTGACGGCTCGGTGGGTGGCGGCGTGGATGCAGGGGCAGCCGCGTCGGGCGTGGTTCCAGTCGGGGTCGTCGCCGCAGGCTGTGGCGCTTGGGTGGCCGGCACGGGACTGGCGGCGGCCTCGGCGCCCGCAACGCCCGGCGCGCCCGGGGTGGCTTGGGGTGCAGCCTGCGCTGGCGCGGCGGACGGCTGGGCGGCAGCGCTGACTGGGGCGCGAGAGATGATCACGGTGTTGGCGCCGCCGGCGCGACGGAGCATGTCGCTGGCACGGATGCGCAGCGCGGCGGTGGCGGCGTCCTCGCTGGTCGCGGGCGTTTGCGCGATGACCGGGCCTGCCGCGACTGCGGCGAGCATCGTCGTTATGAGTATGAGCAACGTCTTCATGAAAAAATCCTTCTGCTGGCGTGCTACCGGCCGCCCCCTTCCTGCGTGTCCGCCTTCTCGAGCATGGAGATCATGTTCTGCAACCGCTGTTGCGCTGCCGGGTCGGCGGTGTTCTTCAAGATGCCTTTCAACCGCTCGATGGTCTGCTGGCGGCTGGCCTTGCGCGAGGCCTTGCGGCCGGCTTCGTCGCCACCGTTGTCGCCGCGTTTGCCAAAGGACTGCTGTGGTGGCTGGCCTTGCGTCGGCCGCGCCGTCTGCTGCGCGGCGGCGGCGGGCGTGCCCGGCTTTGCCTGGCCGGCCATGATCGGCACAGCGGCCGCCTCGGTTTCGTATTCGAGCCGGGCGGCTTCCTCGCCGCGCGACATCAACACGGAACGGTTGGGCAGATCGAAGCCGGTGATCTTGATGTCCGTGTCGGGGATGGTGTCGCCGGCTTTGAGGAAGTATTTCTTCTCCGGCTCGTTCTTGTCTTCGAGGCTGACCTGGACGACGCCGTCCCGGACAAAAAACCCGGTCAGTTTCAGCGCGCCGGCAAACGCCGCGCCCTCCGCCGAAGAGAGGCCGGGCGTCATCGAACCGGACGGCACGAAGGGGGAGTGCTCCAGGATTTCGGTGAACTTCTGGAACGCCGGGTCGTTCTCAATGCCGCTGGTGGCCGTGGCGGCGCCGGTCTCGGCCGCGGGGGCGGCGGGGGGCGCAAGAACGGCATTGGCCTGGGCCACGGCGAGCGCGGGCGCGAACACCAGCGCGGCCAGAAACAGGTTGTCGAGCCGGGGACTCATGGCGGCGGCGTCTTATCCTTGCCGTTGCCCGCGGGCTTGTCCACGGGATTCTGCGGGGCGGCGCCGGCGGCGCGCTGGGCGGAGGCCGTGCCGCGCATGTAATAGTTTACCACGGTCATGTCGCCGTGGAGATTGTGGGGGTCCTTGGTGTCGGCGCGCACGCGCAGGTTCACGACGCGATAGACCTCCGGCTGGCGGTTGAGGGCGAACAGGAACTTCACCATGTTGGGCCACTGGGTGTTGAGGGTGAACTGCGCTTGTCTCTCGACGTAGCGCTGGCGTTCGAGCGGCTCCGAGGGCGTGCGCTGGGTGAAGGTGACGCCATACTGGCTGCCGAGTTGTTCAATGCGGCCGATGACGTCACCCGCGCTCTGGCCCACCGTGCCGTCGCGCAGCCGGGTCATGGCATGGTTGTATTCGGCCTGCAACTGCGGCTCGCGGGCCAGCAGCAACTTCGCCTCGGCGAAGTCGGCTTTCAGTTTCAAGTCCTGATCGCCCAGTTCGCGCCACTTGCCCATGGCCGGGCCGGCGAGGAAGCAGTTGACGACCAGGAACACCGCCAGACCGGCGGCGCCTGCGAGGATTTGTTCACGGGGTTTGAGGTTCATCGTCAACGCCCCCGCCGCCGCCCGCCGCCCGGCGAGGTGACCGCGCCTTTCTTGAAGTTGCACTGGATGGAGAAGCGCACCGCGTCGCCGCCGCGGATCTTCTGATTCAGCAAGGGCGCCAGCCGCGTCCCGCCGGCGAACACCGCCGACTTCTCCAGTTTCTGGTTGAAATCATCCGTCACCGCCGATGCCGACGGCGCGTAGCCGGTCAGCGTGACCTGTTCGCCATCCACAAACTGGAAATCCGTCAGGAACAGGTTTTCCGGCTTGGCCTTCAGGATGGCAAGCAGGCACTCCAGCGGCACGCTCTGGTCGCCGACCTTTTCCTGCAACAACTTCAGTTCCGTTTGCAGGCCGCGGGCGCGGTCGCGGGCGGGCGCGATCTCCGCCAGTTGGGCACGGAGGCTGCCACCACTCGCGTATCGCCAAGTGAGCATGATGGCGCCGATCAGCACGACCAGCAGGTAGAGCGCGGCCACGCCGAGCAGGACCAGTTTCACCTGCTGCCGGCGCGTCTTCCGCTGTTTCTCGGCGAGCACATCGGCCGGCACCAGGTTCAGCCGCGCTGACGGCGCGCCGTCCGGCCGGTGCCGCAGGCACAACCCCACCGCGATGGAAGGCGCTTCGCGCAATGCCAGCAGTTCGCACGGCAATCCGATCTGCGTCGCAAGGGCGTTTGTCATCTCCTGCGGATCAAGCCCGGAACTGGCCAGCGCGCCCGCCGCGGGCCTCTGCAACACCCGCACAAGCGGGCACTGTGCCTCCGGCCGGGCCGATTGGACAGCGGCCAGCGCCAGCCGCAGCTCGGCGCTGATCAACTCCGCCGCCGTGGCGGCCATGACCGCAGGCTCGCCGCCCAGCCCCTGCAACGGGACCGAGGCGACCAGTTGCGGCGCGCCGCCGCATGTCAGGATCAGCGTGGCGGACCGGTGTTCGAGGACGACCAGCGCCAGCTCGGCCGGTTCGTCGCCAGCCCATGCGTGCTCGTGCCGCAACCACGCGAGGAGCGCCAGCGCCTCCACGTCCATGCCGTCCGCAGCGAAGCCGGCTTTCCCCAGCAACTCCAGCCGCTCCATCACCGTGTCGCGCCGCGCAATGGCGACGAGGACCTCCGATTGTTTCTCGGTCTTGCGGAGAACCTCGTAGCTGTAAACCACCTGATCGGGCGGCAGCGGCGAAAGATTCTCAAGCTGGTTCTCCAGCATCGGCCCCAGTTCGGCCTCGCTGGCGGTGGGCAGGCTCACGACGCGGCAGAGGACGTTGGCGGCATCGAGTCCCGTCAACACATGCGTCACCGTCGAGCCGCGCCCGGACCGGTAGGGTTGGAGCCGATCCAACGGCCACACCGGCGCGCCCTCGGCCGTCGCCGCCACCGGGAGCAGTTCGCGCCGGGCCACGCGGAAACTGGTGTCGGCACCCGTCTCGGTGACCACCTCGGCCACTTCCAGCCCTTGCGGGTGGATCGTGATGCCGAGCTTCGACTGGATTCTCTGTTTCATCAGCGCGTCTGTTCGTCCCAGGTGATTGTCGAGATTGTGCCGTCATCGGCCCGATACACGGTCGTGACGATGGTCTTCCTGACGTTGTTCACATTGCCGATGGATCGGATGGTGAAAAAGGACGTTTTTATGTCGAGATAGTCCCGGAGCGACTGGAAACTGTCGCGGGAGAGCATCCCGCTCCAGACCGTCGCGATCTCGTCCACGCTTTGGAACGGTTTGTCGTCGTCGGTGCCGTCAAAGCCGTCGTCGCCCTGGCGGTAACGCACCAGTTTCTCGGCCATGTCCGGCGTCACTCCGGGGATGCATTGCAGCACCTGCGGCGGCGCTGTGTTGATGTTGACCCGCGTGAACGGCAGCGCCGTCAGGAACTGGCCGATGCCGGTGTATTCCGCATCGGTCGTTCCCTCGGCTCGATGACCGTAGAAGATGTCCCGCGTCACGCCTTTCACCAACAAGAGTTCATGGATTTGATCCAATGCTGCGTTCTTGCAATGATACGGGCCACCCTCCTCCGGCGGCAAGCTTGTGTAATAGTCATCTTCGGCCCCGTTTGCCTTCGACAGGCTGTCCCCGTCAATCCAATCCCCCACCGAGTCGCTGATGAGCGTCGCCGTCCCGGTGTCCACGCCGCACACGCGCAACAGCACGCGCCACTGGTCCGGCGTCAGCACGTTGACGTTGAGCTTGGCCTGCTCGTCCACGATCTGCACGGTGAACGTGCCGTCGCCCACCTCATGGTCCACAAGCTCCAGGTTGTTGTGCCACGGCTCGGAGTAGTAATCCGCCCCCTGCGTGGAGGTCTGCGCGGCGCTGGTGGCCGTTGCGGTTCCCTGACGGCGCGCCTCGGTCTGCGAGTTGATCTCACTGGAGGGGTTGAGATCCGCCGCCAGCAGCGCCTTTTCATACTCGATGCCGGCGATGGCCAGCGCCTTGGCCTGCAGTTCGCGCTCGTGATAGCCCGCCACGCGCGTTTCGATCTGCATCATCGCCGCGAAGGTGCTCACCATCAGCGAGAGCACCAGCACGATCCACAGCACGATGATCAGCGCCGAGCCGCGCCGAGCCGCGGCGCGCCTGGCGCGGAAACCCGAAATCCGAAACTCGAAATCCGAAGGCCGAAGGCCGGGCATTTCGGATTTCGGAATTCGAGTTTCGTTCATTGCTTGCCGCCTCCTCCCTTGCCACTACCCGCGCCGGGTTGCTGGCCTGCGGCCGGGCTTTGCCCTTGGCCGGGCTGCTGGCCGGTCTGGCCCGTCCTGGAGCTGCTGCTGGTGGCTTGCGGCATCGTGCCGAGCTGCTGCTGTTGCGCCGTCGTCGGAAGCATCAGTGTCTTGAGAATGGTGACATCATCCTGGCCCGGCTTGGCGTTGGCCATCGAGAAGGTGATCTCCACGCCGGCAGGCATCCGGTCGTCGTAGTCCCACGTGTCAAACCAATCGTCCGCCTCTGGATCGTAGTAGCGCATGTTGAAGGTCTTGATCCAGTCGGCGAGGCGGATGGTTTTCGTGACCTGCTTGTCCTCAATGTCGTAGGCGAGGAAGTTCTTCACGCGCGCCAGGAACACCAGTTCGCTGTTTTCGTCATACTCCAGCGACAGCGTGATGCGCCGCGGCACGGCGTCGGACTGCGAGGAACCGCCGACGACCGGGATGTGCGCGCTGACGAAGCTCACCATGTCCTCGTCCCCGATGTCCTCGGTTTCCCAGACATACCAGGCGGCGTTCTCCTGCGAGAACACCGCGGTGTTGAACGCCTGCGCCAGCATGTCGAGCAGCGCGCGCTGGCGCTGGAGGTTCTCGGTGGCTTCCCGGCCGCGCTTGAGGGCGGTGATCGAAACCTGCCAGATGCTCAACGTCGTGCCAAGAATGCCCGCCATGATCACCGCCGCAACGAGCAACTCGATGAGAGTAAAACCACACCTTGACCGCCGGACCTTGCGAGCTTGTGCGCGGCGTCCCGGACGCTCCATGCCCCATGCTCCGCGCTCCATGCTCCGCGCTCCATGCTCCGCGCTCCATGCTCCATGCTTCATCGGTCGGTTCCTCACCTGGAACTGGATGAAGCGGGGTTGCTGCTGCGGGGCGCCGAACCGTCCGATCCGCTTGTGCCGCCCCCGACTTCGGGGGCGTAGAGCATGCTCGCGGCCGACAACTCGCGGTTGCCCCAGAGTATCGTGATGGTCTGCCGGTAGAGGCCGGCCAACCGGCTTTCATCCGGTTCGACCTCGCGCCGCCATTCGAAGCCGGGATTGACATCGCCAAAATCGCCGGTGCTGACGCCGGCAACGTAATTGGTCGGGTTGGCGAACTCGCGCATCTTGTCATCCAGCATGTCGTAAGCGGCCGTGTGGCTGCTGACAGCCCTGGCGGCGTCGGTGCAGCGGCCGACGGCCATCGTGATGCCAAACAACGCCACGGCCGCGATGGCCACGGCGAGCATGACTTCCAGCAGCGTGAAGCCGCGCTGTAGCGGCGGTCTCTGACCACCGTCCGTGGCGATACGGCGACTGCGGCGGCCGGAGACCGCCGCCAAAGGCTGGTCATTGTGTTTGAACATCGAGAATCAACTTTGGCAGCGAGGTCAGCGGATCAACATGGACGCCAATCGCGCTGTCGTCGCTGCCGATGAGCACGATCAAGCCGCCCTGGCTCGCGCCGCTCGGATAGCAGGTCAGTTGGGCCACATCGCCGGCCTGCGGCTCGCCATCGAATGTTTCGAGCCGGTCCAGTTTCACGCCGGAAGCCATCTCGTGGCGCGTCCAATCGGGCAGGGCGTTGACGACCTCGTTGGTGGAGAGGTCTTCGACTTCGGCGACTTGGTTGCCGTTCACCGCCAGCGAGTTGGTGCTCATGGCGAACACCTGGTCCACGAGGTTGGTGACGGTCTGTTGCGAGGCTTCGATCCAATACGTCTGGCCGGCCAGATCGAGGTTCAGCACCATGGGATGCTGCCGCACGATGGCATGGTAGCGCGCCTGTTGCACCGCGGCCATCAGCAGCCGGGCTTCGCCGCGGAGCGTCTCCGCCCGGTAGGTGCGGATGAACGTCGGCGCGGTCAGGGCGGTCATGAGCACGATGACGAGAATGACCGCCATGGTTTCGATGAGCGTGAAACCCAATCGCGAACGCAGGGCATGGCCGCCCCCGGCATCCGAATCTCGCCCGCATTTCCAAACACAACGCATCACACGTCACTCATCATTTCCAGCTCACCACGTCGTCATCGGTGCCGGGCTGGCCGTCGGGGCCGGTGCTGTAAAGGTCGAAGCCTTCCGGGTCGGGGTTCTGCCGCGGCGGGCACTGGTAAATGAACGGCCGGTTCCACGGGTCGGGCTTGACGATGGCCGGATCGAGATACGGCCCGTTCCACTTGGCGGGCACGGGCGGCGAGGTGGGCGCCTGGACCAATGCTTCCAGACCCTGTTCGGATGCCGGATACACGCCGGCGTCCAGGTTGTAGGTGCTGAGCGCGGTCTTGTAGTTGACGATCTGCGCCCGGGCCGCCGTGATCTTCGCGCTGGCGCTGTGCTTGACGACGTTGACGCCAACCAGCGTGACCAGCATGCCGATGATCACGATCACCAGCAGCATTTCAATCAGGGTGAAGCCCGCTCGTTTATCCAATCGAAATCTCATGTTCATTCTCCGTTAACGGTTGATGCCCGCAGTAAGACTCATCACGGCGCTCAGCACGCTGAAGACGATCATGCCCACCACCAGCGCGATCACGACGATGACCATCGGCTCCAGCAGCGTCGTGAAGCGTTTCACGTTCCGTGTCAGTTCCTCCTCGTAGATGTCGGCCACGTTGTTGAGCGCGGCCGGCATGTCGCCGGTCTGCTCGCCGATGGCCAGCATCTCGATCAGCAGGGACGGGAAAATGTGCCCCGCGGCCAGCGGCGCGGAGATGGTGGTGCCGTCGGTGACCCGCTCGCGGGCGTTGGCGATCTCCTGCGCGATGACGCTGTTGGTCATCGTGTCCTCGACGATCTTCAATGCGGTCAGCACCGGCACGCCGTTGGCCAGCAGCGTCGCCAGCGTGCGGCTGAACTGCGCGAAGAACGCGGCCCGGGCAGCGACGCTGACGACGGGGATGCGCAGCTTGAGCCGGTCCACGGCCATCCGTCCCTCGCGCGTGGCCACCGTGCGCCGGTAGGCACAGATGCAGCCCGCCACCAAGGCGGCCATGCCGAGCAGGACCCACGGGTTGGCGGCGGTGTTGCCGACCGCAATCAGGATGCGCGTCGGCAGCGGCAGCGTCGCGCCGAGGTCTTTGAACATCTGCGCGAACTTCGGCAGCATGAACACCATGAACACGAACACCACGCCGATGCCGACGATGAACACGATGGCGGGATAGAGCAGCGCGGAGATCATCTTCTCCCGGATGTCGGCCAGCCGCGCGTAGTGCTCGGTCAGCCGCTTGAGCACCTCCGGCAACGTGCCGCTCTGCTCGCCGGCGCGGACCATGTTCGTGTAGAGCCGCGAGAACACACGCGGATTCCGCGCCAGCGCGTCCGAAAGGTTCGTGCCCTGGAGGATATCACCGCCGACCTGCTCGAGGATCGCGCCGAGGGGCTTGCCTTTTTGCTGGCGCGTGAGGCTCTCGATGGCCTGCTTGAGGCTCATGCCGCTCTTGAGCAGGTTGGCGAGCTGCTGGGTGAACACCAGCACCTGCCGGATGCCGACACGGCCTTTTTTCGGGGCGGCCTCCGCGGCCGCGGCGCCCTTGCCAGCGGCTGTCTTGGCGGCGGCGGGCGCGCCATTCTTCTGCTTGGCGACATCCACGGACACCGGGAAGCAACCCTGCGCGGTGAGCTGCGAGAGCGCGGCCTTGCGGTCGGGCGCGGTGAGCACGCCGGCGATGGATTCCCCGGCCTTGGTGCGCGCGTTGTAAGCGAAGTCAGGCATGACGGCGACGCGCGATTACTCGATGAACGCTTCGTCCTCCTGCGTGATGCGCATGACCTCTTCCAGCGAGGTCAGCCCAAGCGCGGCCTTGCGCATGCCGTCGTCCCGCAACGTGCGCATCCCCTCCTGGACCGCGACCTTCTTGAGTTCCGTGGCCGGCCGGCGGTCCACCACCAGCGGCCGAAGCCTCTCGTGCATCAGCATGACCTCGTAGATGGCAGTGCGGCCTTGGTAGCCCGTCTTGCGGCATGCTTCACAACCGACACCGCGGTAGAACTTCGTTTGCCGGTATTTTTCGGCGAGACCACCGGGCAACTCGATCATTTCCTCGCTCGGCTTGTCCTCGACCTTGCAGGCCGGGCAGATCGTGCGCACCAACCGCTGGGCGATCATCGCCTCAACCGAGGAGGTGATGAGGAACGGCTCGATGCCCATGTCGGTCAGGCGCGTGAAACCGCTGGGCGCGTCGTTGGTGTGGAGAGTCGAGAACACAAGGTGGCCCGTCAACGACGCACGGATGGCGATCTCGGCGGTTTCGAGGTCGCGGATTTCACCGACCATGATGACGTCGGGGTCCTGGCGCAGGATGTGGCGCAAGCCCGTCGCGAAAGTCAGCCCGATGTCCGGCCGCATCGCGATCTGGATGACACCGCGCAATTGATACTCCACCGGCTCCTCGACTGTCATGATGCGCTGGTCAATCGTATTGATCGCGCTCAGGCACGCATAGAGCGTGGTGCTCTTGCCACTGCCGGTCGGGCCGGTGGCCAGGATGATGCCATGCGGTTTGATGATGAGCCGGCGCACCATCTTCTCGTCCTCGGCCGCCATGCCGAGTTTCTCCAGGGTGATCAAGTTCGTATTGCGGCTGAGCAGGCGCAGGCTGACGCTCTCGCCGTGGATGCCGGGCACGGTGGACACGCGGATGTCAATGTCCTCGCCGCCGACGCGGACGTTGATGCGGCCGTCCTGCGGCAGGCGCTTCTCGGCGATGTCCATGTTCGCCATGACCTTCACGCGGCTGATGATGGCGGCCTGGAACCGTTTCAGGACCGCCGGCACGGGTGTCTGGATGAGCGCGCCGTCAATCCGGTAGCGGATGCGCAGATCGTCATCCAGCGGCTCGATGTGGATGTCCGTGGCGCGGTCGTGCTTGGCCTCCCAGATGACCTGGTTGACGAACTTCACGACGCTGGCTTCCTGCGAAGCCTCGTCGAGGTCGGTGATGGTGATCTCCTCACCCGAGGGAATATCCAGTGTGCCGCTCTGCGCGAGCATCTGGTCGAGCGTCTCGGCGCCGACGCCGTAGTAACGCTTCTGGGCCTTCTCGATCTCCTCGCGCGTGGCCAGCGCCAGCTCGACGCGCTGGCCGGTGACCCAGCCGACGGTGGTGCGGGCGGCGTCGTTGAACGGGTCGCAGGTAGCCACCTGTAACATGCCGTTGTCGGCCTTCAGCGGCACGACCATGTGCTGGAAGACGACCTTGGGCGGGAGCTTGGCAATGACGTTGCGGTCCAACTCGACATCGCTCAGGTGGACGAACTGGAGGCCGAGCTTCTCAGCGAGCGCGCGCAACAGGACGACTTCGGTGACCTTCCCGGTGGCGACAATCAACTCGACGAGCGACTTCTGCCGTTGCTGGCGCTCCGCAAAAACACGATCCAGCTCTTCAGATGTCAGCGGCGCGAGCGATTGGAGCAACTCGCGCAGACTTTGGCTTTTAGGATTGGCGGTTATTGTGGCCACAGCAGCACCAGACTATAAGGGCGCTCAAAACTCAGGTCAAAGGTTAACACCGCGATCAGCGATTGGTCGCGCACGGCCGCCGGACGCAGCCCGCGGGCGACGGCACGCAGGCCGCCGGCGAAATCGTCCAGTTGCCGCCGGAAGTCTTGACCAAGCTCACCGAACGACGTGGCCCGTCCCCATGGCGCGGCCACTGGACGCCGCCGCCGCCGCCGGAGGGAACTCCTCGCTATGTTCCCGACCGGGTCTTCGGCCCGCGCAGCCGCTTCCTGCTGCGCACGGAAAACCACACGCGCTACTGGGTGGGCGTGTCCATGCCCCGCCTCCAGCAAGACGCGACCTCCGGCTGGCCGAGCCGGATGACGTTGCTGGTCGCCTCGCCGGCCATCATCCGCGGCGGCCTGTTCTTCGACCACTCTGTCAGCGAATGCTGAAGAGGGGCGGGTGACGATCTCAGTGGCCGACCAAGACCCCGGCGTGCCGGAGGACGCGTTGCAGCAGATTTTCGACCCGTTCTTCCGGCTGGAGGATTCCCGCAGCCGCGAGACCGGCGGCATCGGCCTGGGCTTGGCGATTGTGAAGACCTGCGTGGAGGCGTGTCAGGGGACGGTGAACGCGCGCAACCGCGCGCCCTCCGGGCTGCAAGTGGACATCACGCTGAAAACCAGCCCGCAGTAAACCTGCTTACTTCGTTGCCGGCGCTTTTGGCGCGGGATCGGGCGTGGTTGTTGGCGGCCCGACGGGTTTGACCGGCGTGTCCGGCATCAACGAGATGCCGCCGGGCAGCGTCGGCGTCGGTCCAGCCGTCGGCGAGCGCGGAGGCGGCGGGAGTTGGCCCTTGGCGCGCGCGTCGCGGTCCAGCACGGTCAGCCGCAGGCTGGCTTGCATGGCCCACGGCGTGTTCGGGAAGTTTGCCACAGCGTCTTCGTAAGCCTGGCGTGCCTTGAGGGTGTCTTTGCGCGCTTCCTCGCATCGGCCGATGGCCATCCGCGCGTCGGGCACGTGGATGTCGGCGGGGAACTGCCGTATGACGACTTCGTAGGCGTTGATGGCGCCTTGGAAGTCGCCGAGGCTCTCTCGGGCGGCGCCCTTGCCATACGGCGCGGAGCCGGCGAGCGCGTGTTGGGGATACTCGTCAAGAAACCGCTGATAGGCCTTGGCGCTCTCCTCATATTTGCCGCTTTGGTAAAGGTCGTCGGCCAGCAGCAACAGCGCGAACCCGCCGACGTTCTCGCCGCGGTAGTCCTTCGCCACGCGCTCGTAGCCGGCCGCGTCCTTCGCGGCGGCCAGCGCCAACCCCTGCTTCTCGCGACGGCTTTCGATCATCCAGGTCACCAGCGAGTAAACACTGACCCCGACAAACACCGCGCAGATGCCGCCAATGATGGCCTTCTTGTTCTTGTCCCAAAACTCCAGCATCTGCAGCTCGAAGGGCATCTCCTCCGCGATGGCGGCCTCGGCCTCCGCGGACTTTTGCGCGGGCGGCCGGCCCGGCGCGGCTGCGATCGGTTTCTTGTCTTTTGCGTTGTTCGCCATGCGTGAACGTCCGGTTGAAAGGCGGCGATGATTGGCGGCGTCGGCGCGAAACGCAAGTGGGAAATGCACTCTTTACCGGCAAAGGGCGCATCCGCGCACTGCCCCCAAGCATCTCGCCATTCCAATGTCGAGACTTGCGTCGAACGCGCTGGGGTTATCGGCGCGGAGGCCTCGACATTGGAATGTCGAGCTACCTCAGCAGCGGTTTCACTGAAGGCGGAACTCTCAAACGGGGGCAGTGTCAAGATGCGCCCCGCAGACATCGCAGCCGCTCAAAGCTGTGGACAGGGCGGAAACTTCAGGTATCCTTCCCCCGCTCATGGGGCGAAGATTTCCCATTTTCCCGTTGGTCGTCCTGTTGGCCGGTGCATGGCCGGCGGGCGCGACGCCGTTGGATGACGTGCGCAGGAGTGTCGTCCGCATCAGCACGACGTCGCAGGACCCGAACTGGCGCGAGCCGTGGTCGCCCGGCAGAGTCCACTGCGGGCGCGGCGCGGGCTTCGTAATCGAGGGCCGGCGCATCCTGACCAACGCCCACGTCGTCAGCAACGCCCGGTTCATCGCCATCGAGCGCGAGAACGATCCTCGCAAATACGTCGCCACGGTCGAACACGTCGCGCACGACTGCGATCTGGCGGTGCTGAAGGTGCAGGACGATGGTTTCTTCAAGAACGCCGTGCCGCTGGCGCCCGGCGGCATCCCGGAACTGGAATCCACGGTCTCCGTTTACGGCTACCCGATCGGCGGCGACCGGCTGTCGGTCACGCGCGGCGTGGTGTCGCGGATAGACTTCGAGGCCTACAGCCACTCCGGACTCGATTCGCACCTGACGATCCAGATTGACGCGGCGATCAATCCGGGCAACAGCGGCGGCCCGGTGCTGCAAGACGGCAAAGTGGTCGGCGTCGCGTTCCAGGGCTACAGCGGCGCGGTGGCCCAGAACGTCGGCTATATGATCCCCACGCCGGTGATCCGCAGGTTTCTCAAGGACATCGAGGATGGCCGCTACGACCGCTACATGGACCTGCTGCTGACGACGTTTCCGTTGCGCAACCCGGCCCATCGCCGCGCGCTGGGCCTGCCCGACGACGGCCGCGGCATCGTGGTGTGTTCGGTGACCTCCTCGGGGCCGGCGGGCGGCGTGCTCCAGCGTGGCGACGTGTTGTTGAGCATTGACGGGCACCCGATCGCCAGCGACGGGTTCGTGGAGTTGGAGGGCGAGCGCGTCGAGATGTCGGAGGTGGTCGAACGGAAGTTCAAGGGCGAACAGGTGAAGTTCAGCATCCGGCGCAACCGCCAGCCGCTGGAGGTCACGGTCACGTTGCGGGCCGGGGACACTCACCGGACACTGGCCCGCAACTACGACATGCCCGCGCGCTACGTGGTCTTTGCGGGGCTGGTGTTCCAGCCGATGAACCGTGACTTGATCGAGGTCTGCCAGATCGAGGACCTGCGCGTGCGCTACTTCTTCCGGACGTTCATCGCCAACGAACTGTATCGCGAGCGCCCGGAGGTCATCATCCTCAGCAACATCCTGACCGACCCGGTCAACACCTGCCTCGGCGAGTTCAAGCTCGGCATCCTGGACGAGGTCAACGGCGTCAAGGTCCGCACCCTGCGCGAGGCGGCCGCGGCCCTCGCCAAACCGGCGGAATACCACGCGCTCAAGTTCGTCGGCAAAGGCCGGCCGGTGGTGCTGAACCGCCAGGCCGTCGAAGCCGCCCGCGAACGGATCAAGACGCGCTACAACGTGCAGCGGGAACAAAACCTCGGCGAGGAGGCGGCGCGATGAACCCGGCGCGACTCCTGCCTTGGGTCTGGTTTTGCGCCGGCTTGTTTTGGCCGATGCTGGCTCCCGCCGCGCGCGCGGACCGTCCGCAATCCGTCGTCCGCGTCAACGTGACGAGCCAGTCCTGCGACTTCGTCCGCCCCTGGACGAAGAAGACGCCCTACACGTTGCGCGGGCTGGGCGCGATCCTGCTCAACGGGCGCGTGCTGGTCACCGGCGAGATGGTGATGGACGCCACCTACGTCGAACTGGAGCGGCCCCGGAGCGGCGAGAAGACCGCCGCCACCGTCGAGTGCGTGGACTACGACGCCAACCTCGCGCTGCTCAAGCCCGCCGACGCGCGGTTCCTCGACGGGACGAAACCCCTCGCGCTGGCGCCCGCCGCCATCCGCCAGCGGGTCAGCCTCTGGCAGATCGAGGCCAACGGCGAACTCATCGCCACCGACGGCCTGCTGACCTCGGTGGAGGTGGGGCTGTATCCCGTGGGCGACAGCTCGTTCCTGACCTACCGGTTCACGTCCTCGCTGCAACTGCGCGACAGCAGCTTCACGCTGCCAATCGTCCGCGATGGCCGGCTGGTGGGGCTGCTCATGCGGCACGACTCACGCACGCAAACCGTTGAGGCGGTCCCGCAGCCGATCATCGAGCATTTCCTGAAAGCAGCCGCCGCCAAGCCCTACCGCGGGTTCCCGTCGGCCGGCGTGTATTTCACCAAGACGCGCGACCCGCAGTTCCGACGCTACCTGGGCCTCAACGGCGGCGCCGACCGCAAGCTCGGAGGCGGTGTTTACGTGGCCACCGTGCTGAAGAACCGGCCCGCCGACCGCGCCGGCGTGAAACCCGGCGATGTGCTGCTGGCCATTGACGGCGCGGACATTGACCAGGACGGCAACTACACCGACCCGCAATACGGCCGCATCGCCCTCACCCATCTGATCTCGGCGCGACACTTTGACGGCGAGACGGCGAAGTTCAAACTGCTCCGCGACGGCAAAGCGACCGAAGTCCCGATCACCCTCAGCCACCAACGCGCTGAAGACCACGTCGTGCCGCCTTACTCGGCGGACCGGCCGCCGCGCTACCAGATCCTCGGCGGACTGGTGCTGACGGAGCTGACGCGGTCCTATCTGAAGGAATGGGGCCGTGAGTGGTGGAAGGACGCGCCGCTGCGGATGGTCTATTGCGACCGGTTCCAGAACGAACTGTTCCAGGACGGCCGCAAGCGCCTCATCATCCTCAGCCAGATTCTGCCATCGCCGCTGACCATCGGCTGCGAGGAACTGCGCTATCTCATCGTCACAAAACTCAACGGCGTCGAACTGCGCAGCTTCGAAGACGTGGCCGCTGCGATGGCCAAGCCGCTCAATGGTTTCCACAAGATCGAGATGGAGGAAGACCCGAAGGAGATCTACCTCGACGCCGCGCAAGTCGCCGCCAGCGAGGCCGTGCTGATGAAGGTTTACGGCCTGCCCGCCCTGTGCCGATAGCGCGCCTTGACGGTGGGGGGGCGCAACTTGACACACGCGCCAAGTCCCG